>CASBQH010000455.1 GCA_949127695.1 Synechococcales cyanobacterium PMM_0073 | reverse complement strand
GGTCTCACCGTCTCGGCTGATTCGCGGCTGAATTCAGTGACGCTGGTGGGCGAGCCGCGCAAGATTCAAATGGCTGAGGCAATGCTGGCACAGCTCGATCTGCGGCAGCGACAGGTGGCGATCAACGTCAAAATTGTCGATATTAACCTGCAAGCCACCGAAGATTTCAACACCAGCTTCTCTTGGGGCGAAGGCGATTTCTTTGGCGCAGTTGACAACGGCGCAGCGGCAATTAACTTGGGCAGATATCGCCCTCCCACTGGCGCAGAGGTGAACGGCAGCCTCACCGGCACGCCGATCATTGGCAGCCCGTTTGCGGGCAACGCGCCGTTCTTTGATCCGAATCAAAACCTGAACGTACCGGGCAGTGGTACCACCTTACCCAACGGTACATTTGTGCCCAATACCGGCACGGTGCTAAACCCAACGGCTCCGCTCGGCAACAACGGCAATCCGCTGAATCCCGGCGTGACTGCCTTTACGCCCGGTACACCCACCACCATCACTCGCGACCCAACGACTGGCCAGCTCTCAGTCACGGCGGGAACGCAGTCTACGGTTACAGCAGGTCTGCCTAGCCTGTTCCAGTTTCCACAGCGCTTCCTGGCCAGACTGCAAGCCCAGATTGTGAATAACAACGCGAAGGTGCTGACTGATCCAACCCTGGTGGTGCAGGAAGGCGAGACTGCCAACGTCAACTTGGGTCAAGAGGTAATTTCAAAGGTTGAGGAAGAAAACACCGACACGGCAGCGGCTGTCTCTCGCTCCACGGTCACAATTGAAAAAGTGGTGGCCGGTTTGCAGATGGCGGTGGCAGTTGAGCGAATTGACGACAACGGCTTTGTTACGGTGCGGATTCAACCGACGGTGACAGCGCCGATTCAAACGATTCAGCTCGGCGGTCAAAACCAGGCGACCTTGCTTTCGGTGCGGCAGGTGCAGTCCGGTCGAGTCAGGCTGCGCGATGGACAAACGCTGATTCTGTCTGGAATCATCCAAGAAAGCGACCGCTCTCAGGTGACAAAGGTGCCAATTTTAGGTGACATCCCGATTTTAGGGGCGCTGTTTAGAAGCACGACCAATGAGAACACCCGTCAAGAGGTCGTGGCGCTAGTGACGCCAAATATCTTGGATGATTCTGATTTCTCCGACTTTGGCTATCGCTATGCGCCGGGACGCGAAGCCCAGGAAATCCTGCAACGGCGGGGAGTTCAGGTGCCATAACGGGCGCTCTGGATTTGAAACAATGGAGGGCGCAGCAACCCGCCTTCCAACCGATTGGGATGGTGCCGGTGGGGATAGATTGAACGATAGCGTTCCAGTCTGTCCCTACTTTTTTTAGTGTAATCATATTTCCGCCATCGTCGCGAACCGAACCGCATAGGCCAAGAGAATAATATTAGAAATACTTATAAGTACGATCAGCGGATTAGCGTAAATAGAGTGATTTATGTTTTAACCAAAGACAGATTCAGGAACTTAGAGTGATTCAGATTACATACAAGTCGTTGAACTGATTAGCTAAATTCGCAGCCCAATCTAAAATTACGCCATTCAGATGCCCAATTCGGTTGCGCTATCCCTGCTTCAGCGCTCAGGTGATCAACCGCTAGGCAGCAAGTTTTCTGCAACAATTCGCAATATTTAGAGACAAAATGGCGCTTTTGCTGAGTAAAACTGCCTAAGCGCCCCAGTTTTTTAATAAAAAACCTTGAGATCTATATCAATTAACGGTTTCGCCGATCTGTTCAGCTAGACTTACCTCTAGAATAAAACATTGAAAATTCGAGTCTGGCTGGGTTTCAGCCCCTCCCTGCGATTTTGGCGGTTGCTCGAATTTTCAGACGGCCTAGCTCTAGAACCAGAATCTAGAAATTTCATTCTGTACTCGTTGTTAAGGAGATCGCTCATGAATAAAGGTGAATTGGTAGATAAGGTGGCCGAGAAAGCGAGTGTCACCAAAAAACAGGCTGATGTTGTGCTCTCGGCAGTGATTGAGTCAATTATGGATGCTGTTTCGCAGGGTGATAAAGTAACGCTAGTGGGCTTTGGCTCATTTGAGCCGCGCGACCGCAAAGAGCGCGAAGGCCGCAACCCCAAAACCGGTGAAGCTATGCAGATTCCGGCCACCAAGGTTCCAGCTTTCTCGGCGGGCAAGCAGTTCAAAGAAATGGTGGCAAAATAACGCGCGAGGCTATTGGTGCAATCACAACAAACACCAAGACCCACACATGGGGGAAACCTGGTTTGGGCAGCGTCCTGGGCGGGCTGTCCCCCAGCCGATATTCTCGATTTTTCGGCCAGCATTAATCCGCTGGGCTTACCGCAGTCGGCCGTTCTGGCGATTCAGGCTAATCTGGCGGCACTGCGCGACTATCCTGATCCAGAGTATCTGGCGCTGCGGCAGGCGCTCAGCCAGCAGCATAATCTGCCAATCGACTGGATTTTGCCCGGTAATGGCGCTGCCGAACTGCTGACCTGGGCGGGGCGCGAGCTGGCCAAGCTGGCCGCGACCTATCTGCTCACCCCCAGCTTTAGCGACTATCTGCGGGCGCTGAACGGGTTTGGAGCCAAAATTACTCGGCAGCCACTGAAGCTAGAGTCAGCGCCGCCGCACTTGTTAATTCCGGCTCCGCCGGGATGCGGCCTGCTGCTGAACAATCCGCACAACCCAACCGGGCGGCTGTTTTCTGTCCAGGCCATTCTGCCACTGCTCTACCAGTTTGCGCTGGTGGTGATTGACGAAGCCTTCATGGACTTTTTGCCGCCCGCCCAGCAGCAGAGCCTGATTGAGCTGGTGCCGAAATACCCAAATCTGGTGATTCTGCGCTCGCTCACCAAGTTTTATAGCCTGCCCGGTCTGCGTCTGGGCTACGCGATTGCCCATCCTGAGCGGCTGAAGCGCTGGCAGACTTGGCGCGATCCTTGGTCGGTCAATCTGCTGGCAGCTGAGGCAGGCGTCGCGGTTTTGCAGGATTATGCCTTTCAGCAGCGCACCTGGGACTGGCTCCCCCCGGCGCGTCAGCAGCTGTTTGACAGGTTGGCCGCATTGCCAGCGCTTCAGCCTTTTCCTGGCAGCGCCAACTTTTTGCTGGTGCGCTCACAGATGCATGTGCCGACGCTTCAGCAGCAGTTGCTCAGTCAGCACCAGATTTTGATCCGCGACTGCCTCAGCTTTCCAGAACTGGGCGAGTCCTATTTCCGGGTGGCGGTGCGGACTGTCTCGGAAAATCAGCGCTTGCTAGATGCCTTAGCCGACTGCCTGCCCTCTCTCGCTAGCCCTCATGACAGTTGACTACGATCTGATTGTTTTGGGCGGCGCTCCCGTGGGGCGGTATGCGGCCTTGCGGGCTTGTAACCTGGGCGCGAGAGTGGCCTTGATTGAGCCAGCAGCCTCCGCTTCAGCCCTGCCAGACTGTCTGAGCCAGGTGAATCGCCTGCTGCAATCGCAAAACTGGCTAGCGCAGTTTACGGATGGAGATCTGGCTCCACTCAACTGGCGGCAAATGCAGCGCTGGTCTGAGCAGATCTCGCAGCGGCTGGCGGCTTCTGTGGCAGTGCAGGACAGTTTACCGCACCTAATGCGGGCTGGGGTTGAGGTAATTTTGGCTGAGGCTACGTTTCAACAGCCCAACCCACGTCTGCGGCTGGGCTTGGCGGTAGGTGAGCGATTGCTGCGGGCGCGTGCCTATTTGCTGGCTCCGGCGGCGGTAAATCTGCCGTGGCCGGGAGCTGAGCAGCCCGCTTGGACAGACTGGGCGCAGCTACCCGCTCAAATTGTGATTTTGGGTGGCGATGCAGAAGGCGTTTGGCTGGCGCAGGTGCTACAGCGGCTAGGCGCAGCAGTCAGCCTGATTCACGGCGGCGGCTTTTTGCCC
>CASBQH010000454.1 GCA_949127695.1 Synechococcales cyanobacterium PMM_0073 | reverse complement strand
TGGTCGTGTTGCTCGCTGCCTAGCGAGCCTAGTCTTTATTCAAGCTAGTTGGTTCCCTTTAGTTCTCACCCGTGATGATCGAGCAGTGTACATTGCTGCGTTAGAAGAGGCAGATCGAGGTAACCTGTCCAATTTAACTAATCTTTTTGCCAAAAGTCAAAAACAGGCTTTTCTAAGAAGTCTTGGTTTATCAGAGCAAGTTTTATCAGAGGCACGACGAACTCAAGTCATCATTTCCTCAATTGCTGACAAGCTGAAACAAAATCAGTCAGCGACTATTCAAGAGCGATGTAAAAAGGCTGAAGATTTTGCCTCAACCTTGTTTGAGATAGCTTCTAATCGCTCACATGATGTAGCTGAGGAAATTAGGCTATCTGTCCAGAACTTTGTAAGTGATCCACAAGTTTTTACAATTTCTGCTCCTGCTGGTGATTCTCGCTCATATTACCATCGCTACCAAGTTGTAGAGACAGCTAAACAATTAGACTACTTTGCCAATCTTCGCAATTACCACACATGGATTCAGTTAGTAATCAACGTAGAAACTTCAACAACGGTTCTCATTTCGTTTCATGTTCTCGGACATGAATATCGAGGTTTACTTGTGTGCAATGCATGTGCTTACCATAGAGACGATGGCGAAGAGGGTGAGCGAAACATCAGTGACATTCAGTCTTTAACAGACTCTCCATTTCAGTTCTCCTATGCAGATGAAGAAGAGAATTTAGTAGAGCGCTTTAAACAGTGGTTAGAGGATGTAATTTTGACTGGGTTAGAGTACTGGAATAAGAGTATTTGAGGAGATTGATAAAGTGTCTGCACAAGAAGCGGCACAACAACCCGGTTGGAGCGGACTGGCAAAGTTGGTTGGTGTTGTGGCAAGGGTTACTTACAGCCGCTCAACCGGAACGTTAGCTGGCTTCGTTGCGAATTGTGGTAGTGATTTGAAAAACATAGTAAAGTTGTGCCAACAACTAGCCTTATCTCAAGTTCTAAGAAAGACGATTTAGAAGTCATCTGAGGATAGGAGAAAATAATGCCCATTTCATCGACAGCCCAAGAGATTATCGATCGCATTGCGAAGATCGATTACGCGAGACCGAATGTTTCAGAAGAACGAATCAGACAAGCATTTTCACAGCATTTTGCGGCGTTGGAGCAACCAGATCGACCTGTTGAAATTTGTTACTCGTATCAAGAAGGCAGCACTGCTGCTTGGCTAGCTATTGGGGATGTTACTGACTTTTATAGTTGGTTTAATAATGATGCGGATGCTGATTGGATTAACGCTGAGGATAAATTTGACACTTGGAGTAGTGCTATTCAGTTTTCTGGTGCTGCTGAGGCTCAAAGTGCAGCCTATGTTGCTAGTAGAGTTTCTGCTTGAACTGGTTCGGTTCCTGAGACTGGTTGTACTACGTTCGCTTGGGATTGGTCATAGACTAGGGCTGCTAGTGATTGGGGAGAGGATGCTTTTAGGCTTGCTGCTTGGTCTGCTGCTCGGTCTGTTAAGTTTATCCACTTGATAGATCGAGATGCCAATTATGCAAAATTCTGTGCTGCTTGGATGCCATTCTTAGATGCATTTATGGCTGGACTTTTTATTTGCTGGGTGACACCAGATAAAGTCGTTGCTTCAGATTCCAGAGAAATATGGCTCCGTAAATTCTGAGCGATGGAAGGCTAAATGGTTGATTCAAGAGCAAAATGCTGAGATTCGGAGAGCATTAATTGAAGGAATTGGATATGCTCGTTTGTGCCAAGAGCTAAAGGCGCAAAACATTGATAAATGGCGAGAATACACTCTGCTTAAAATCGCTCATAATCTAGATATTGAGCCAATTCAACTTCTTAAGATGACCTGTCCAAGCACACATCACATCCACGCATTGCGTGTTCCACCTGATATTACCTCTGCCCGCGAGGCGATTCAGTGGGTCAATTGGGGAATTGATCCGGAGGAAATTGCGATCGCAACTTGATTTTGCTAACTCTATTTTTTTGGAGAGAGACATGAAACCAATTCGACAAGGGGACGTTTTGTTGATTCCCGCACAACCAACCCAAGGGAAAAGCCTTAACCATTTAACGTTGGCGTTGGGAGAAGTGACCAGACATTCTCATCGCATTAGCGATGAGAATGCAGAATTAATCGAGCATGATGGAACTTGGTACTTGCGCGTTGATTCACTAACCGCAACTCTAACTCACGAGGAGCATCATGAAATCAAAGTTCCTCAAGGGTTTTGGCAAGTTCGTATCCAGCGTGAATATGAACCGGATAGATGGCGATACGTTTCCGATTAGTCCGAAATTCAAAGTTTGCTACTCGACCAATTGTAGAAACACCAGCTAACAACGCCCATGAACCCGCCTGTATCAAGTTTTTGTTGAGCCTGAGAGGTTGCTTACAGCCGCTCAAGCGCACCGTTAGTCTGCTTTATCTTTGTGATGGCGCTAGGGCAATACCCCACCCTTCAGCGCATCCTTGGGTAGCTGAGCGCAGCCGAAGCTACTGCCGCGACAATGCCTGCGGAAACTGCTTCACCAACGCAGGCAGCACCGGACAGGGCGCGCGCTGATCGAGGTTGTCGGGCTTGCTCCAGGTGAAGGGAGCGCGATGAGCTGCCGACATCCAGAGCAGGCGACGGGCGCGGGTCATGGCGACATAGAGCAGGCGGTATTCTTCCGAGATTTTCAGGGCGGCGGCGCGATTCCAGGCGGCAACGGCATCGGGAATGCGGTCTTCGCCGTGCAGATGCGCCCGAATCTGGACTCTGGCAATTTCTGAAAGATTAAAATCGCCCAAAAACTGGGCTTGCGACCGCACCCGCAGCGAGCCAGGAATTTGATGCTCATGCAGAAACGGGATAAACACAAAGTCCCAGTCCAGCCCTTTGGCCTTATGCATGGTAATGATGGTCAGCTGTCCGGGCTGCACATACCGCGATTCCGGATCGTCGGTTTCGACCGGTTCAAATCGCTCCGAGCGGACAATTTCGTGCAGCGCATCCAGCGTCGCTGATAGACTGCTATCGCCCGTAGTCTGCAAAGTAATCCGGTGCGCCAGCTTATCGGCAGTCGCCAGCTCAGCCTGCTCATATTGCAGCGTCAGCGCCACAAACGGAATCAGCTGATAGTGCGGCAGCTCGACTCTCGCCTTCAGCAGCCCGGTGCAGTAGCGCCGCGCCTGAAGCTGTGGTTCGGTTAACGGCGGGTCGAGCGGGCTGGGGTAGAGAAACTGTTCAGGCAGGCTGGTGAGCTGGGTCAAGTCCTGCGTCGGAATCAGCTGTCGATCCAGCAGCAATTGCAGCGCCGCCTTGAGGTAATCGGGCGAATGAGGCCGATCCAAAAATTGCAGCATCGCCAGCATTTCAGACGGCACATGCGAATGCCGATCCTGTTCGCCCACGTCGTAGATCGCAATGCCCAACTCGCTAAGATTAACGCTAATCCCATGCTGCTCTGGATGCCGCAGCAGCTCGGTAATGTAGCGTCCCTGCCGATTCTCGCGCACCAGCACGGCGGCTCTGGCCTCTGGCTCCTGGCTCAGCAGCTGGGCAACGCGCTGGCCAATTAAGTTCACCGTCTGATGTACGTCCGGCGGAAACCGCACTTCTAAACCTGCTCCTTCTGGCTCAGGATTGGCGTCGGGCTGCGGATCGCTCGCCCCAACCGGGTGAATATGCTGCGGGCGGAACGGCAGGTTGAGTTCGGGTGGCGGCGGCTCAAATTCTGGCAGCGGCGACCCTGGCAAACGCAGCTGAGATCGCCGCCACTCCTGACGCTGACGGGCAGCATAGTGCTGGTTCACCCAGTCGAGCATGAAATTAGCCGCCTGCAAAATAATTGGGCTGCTGCGTCCAGCTTGATCCATTTCGGCCAGCTGCCCCGTCTGCTGACAGGTGGCGCAAAACTGGGCGAAGAAGATTGGGTCAGCGGGCGTAAAGGTGGAATTGATCGCCTGGTTGGGGTCGCCGACGCGCACCAGATTCAGCGGCGGGTTGACTGAAGCAGAAGGCGGAGCCGCCAGAATTTGCAAGAGCCGAGTTTGCAAAGGCGAAGAGTCCTGCGCCTCATCTTCAAACACTGCCTGAAACTGCCGCTGCCAAAACTGCCGCACCGCACCATCTTGCAGCACATGCAGCGCCGCCAAAATCATATCGTCATAGTCAATAAAGCCGCGCTGCTGAAGCAAACTCTGATAGCGCTCGTACAGTCCGGCGGCAATTGTCAGCACCGAATAGTCGGGCGCATCGCCTGTCACCCAACTGGTTTCTGCCAGATGCCGCAGATCGGTGGCCAGCAGGCCAGAGCTTTTGGCCTCGTGGATGGCAATTTGCGCCAGATCTGGCAAGACTTCGGTGCGTAGAATCGACTGGCGACGCAGCCGCTCGGTTTCTTCGCCGTCAAACTGCCGCCCTTCGACGAGATTTTGGTAGGTTTTGGGATGGGCTTTAATCCAATCCTCAACGCTGGCGCGAATCAGCCGACTGCTCTGGTTGGGCGAAATCAGCATCAAGCGCTCGAAATCTAGCCCGGATAGCTCTGGATGCCGAGTGGCAATATGCAGCGCCAGCCCATGCAGCGTCTGCACCATAAAGCCCTGCGGCGGCAGGCCCAAATCGCGCAGATACTGCCGAATTTTGGTTTTTAAGTTGGCGACCGCCGAACGGGTAAACGTCACCAGCAGCAGCTGCCCCTGGGGTTCGGTCGGCAAAAACTCGATTTCTTCTTCCCAGCCCCCGACGCTGCGGCTAGCAAAGTAACGCTCGGCCAGCAAAATTGCCGCTGCAATCGCCATGCCCGTAGACTTGCCAGAACCCGGAACCGCCGAAATCGCCAGCGTACCGCCCTGCCAGTCGGCCATCCGGTGCTGTCCGGGGCGGAGACTCTGCCGCAGTCGCTGCAAGAGCTGAGTTTGAGGCGAGGTGAGGATGGGCATGGGTGGCTCTGCTGTAAATAACTGCTGTAAATAGCTACGAATAAATAAAATAGAACATTTGAACTATATTTCAAATCTTAGCGAACTGGAGGCTGATCTGCGGCGAGCGGGCTGAATCAAAGGCCGCTGGTTCCCCGCGATGCTTCAGCAGATGCGCTAAAATCTGGCGGAGAGCCACTGGGCAACAACTGGGCAACAACTGGGCAGGAAAGCTGGTAATTATGACAAAATTTGTCTTTGTAACGGGTGGCGTGGTGTCGAGCATTGGCAAAGGCATTGTCGCGGCCAGCCTGGGGCGTCTGCTCAAGTCACGCAACTATTCGGTTTCTATTTTAAAGCTTGATCCTTATATTAATGTGGATCCGGGCACGATGAGTCCGTTTCAGCATGGTGAAGTCTTTGTCACCCGCGACGGCGCTGAAACCGATTTGGATCTGGGTCACTACGAGCGCTTTACCGATACCTCCATGTCGCGGCTGAACAGCGTTACGACAGGCTCCATTTACCAGTCAGTGCTGAACAAAGAGCGGCGCGGCGACTATATGGGCGGCACGGTGCAGGTGATTCCGCATATCACCAACGAAATTAAAGAGCGCGTCCTGCGGGTCGCCAAAGATACGCATCCTGATATTGTGATCATTGAAATTGGCGGCACGGTGGGCGATATTGAATCGCTGCCGTTTTTGGAGGCGATTCGGCAGTTTCGCAAAGATGTGGGCGGACGCACCAATGTGATCTATGCTCATGTGACTTTGGTGCCCTGGATTCCGGCGGCGGGCGAGATGAAAACCAAGCCAACCCAGCATTCGGTTAAAGAGCTGCGCTCAATTGGCATCCAGCCGGATATTTTGGTCTGCCGCTGCGACCGACCGCTGCATCCCGGCATCAAAGAAAAAATGTCAGAGTTTTGTGATGTGCCGGTGGAATGCGTTGTCACCTCGCAAGATGCCACCAGCATTTATGAAGTGCCGCTGAACTTGGAGCAGGAGGGTCTGGCACATCAGGTGCTAGATCTGCTCCAGCTCGAACAGCGCCCGCCCGATCTGCAAGACTGGCAGACGCTGGTCGATCGACTGCTGCATCCGCAGCGCACCGTCGAGATTGCGATTGTCGGCAAATATGTGCGGCTGAGCGATGCCTATCTATCGGTGGTGGAGTCGCTCAAACATGCGGCAATTGCCTGCAACGCTGAGCTGGTAGTGCGCTGGGTCAACTCCGAAGAGATTGAGCCACAGAACGTCGAGCAGCTCTTGGCAGGCGTGCAGGGCATTGTTGTGCCAGGTGGCTTTGGCCCACGCGGCATTGATGGCAAAATCACCACGATTCGCCATGCCCGCGAGCGCCAAGTGCCGTTTTTGGGCATTTGCCTGGGGATGCAGTGCGCCGTAATTGAATGGGCGCGGCATCTGGTCAAGCTGGAAAATGCCGACAGCGCCGAGTTTGATCCGGGCTGCCAAAACCCGGTGATTGCCCTGCTGCCCGAACAGCAGGATGTGGTGGACTTGGGCGGCACCATGCGGCTGGGGATCTACGCCTGCCGGATTAGCCCAGATAGCTTGGCTGACCGGCTCTACCAACAAGAAGTGGTCTACGAGCGGCATCGGCATCGCTATGAGTTTAACAACGCCTACCGCAGCTTATTTACCGAGTCAGGCTACAGCATCAGCGGCATCTCGCCCGACGGACGGCTGGTGGAAATGATTGAGCGGCCAGATCACCCGTTTTTTATTGCCACCCAGGCGCATCCCGAGTTTCAGTCTAGCCCCAGCCGTCCACATCCGCTGTTTTATGGGCTGATTCAGGCCGCAATTGGGATGCCAATCAGCAGTCCTGGAGGCTTGGGGCAATCAGCCGCTAGGCCAGAATCTGCACCAGAATCTGCACCAGAACCTCACCTGGAAACGGCTGCGCTCAGCGAAGTGAATTAGCCCACCATGCCGCTTTACGATCCTGTAATTTACGACCGCTCGCTGCCCGTCCAGAGCTATTGGGAAACCACCGCCCAGCCGCCTGAATATGCGCCGTTAAATCAGCTTGAAACCTGTGAGGTGGCCGTGATTGGTGCTGGATTAACCGGCCTATCAGCGGCTTGGCATCTGGCGCAAGCGGGGGTTGAGGTGGCAATTGTTGAGCCGGGATAGCC
>CASBQH010000453.1 GCA_949127695.1 Synechococcales cyanobacterium PMM_0073 | reverse complement strand
GCCAGAACGAGTCCCGCGAATATGCCCGATTTGCCCAGCAGCCGCCCGCCCTGTCGTTTAGCACAGGCAACGGCAACAGCAGCACAGCGGGCATCTATTCCACGCCCCAAGCTGACTACAATGAAACTCAAGAGTTCCGTCAGGATGCCGCGATCCAGTCGGTTTTGGTGGTCTGCCTCACCGAAGACTGCGCGCCTGCCGCCGCGCCGCCCAGCTCACCCTAATTCAGGCCAATTGCCCTATGACTCGATTTATCACTTCGCTGGTTTTGGCCGTCTGGATTAGCGCCATGGCGCTGATTGCCATCCAAAACGCGACGCCGGTTGCCCTCCAGTTTTTGGGCATTCAATCGGTTGCCATTCCGGTCGGCCTACTGATGGCCTTTAGCGCCTCGCTGGGTATGGTCGGCGCGGCGCTGGCGATTGGGTTCTGGCAGTCTATCCGCAGCTTCTAGGCTATTTTCAAGCTATTCAGCCTTATTGCAAGCCTTATTGCAATGAGTAGATCTGGCCGTCGATCAGCAGATGCGTGATCCCTTTGGCTTGAAGATAGGGTTTGACTTTCTCAAACACCCGGCCATCTGGCACCTTGACGATCCGCTGCATCCGACGCAGAAACCGCTTGGCGACCCGATGGTTATCAAAAATCGGCAGCGTTTTTTCCTGCTCTTGGCTCGTCTGCCCCAGCTCGGCAAATTCTTTGAGCGGGCGTGTAATCAGCTCTGAGGCGCGATCTACGACGATGTAGCAGGTGCGAGGTAGAGTAGTCTCCTGAAGCGGTAGAATCTGGAGCTGTCCGGCTGGCTGTAGTACCATAGCGTCAGCTTCGTCGTCAAACTCGTCACCGTCTGCCTCATCATCACCGTCTACCTCATCGTCGAGGTCGTCCTCATCGTCGTCGAGGTCATCCTCGTCCTCGTCGAGGTCATCCTCATCTTCAAAAATCGCGGCTTTGGGAACCGGCAGAGGGCGCGCCAGCTTAGGGGCTGGTAGAGCGGGTTTGGGGCGAGTTACTTTGGGTAATTCTTCTAGCTCATCTGGATCTAGCTCATCTAGGTCTAACTCATCTGCATCTAGATCATCTAAATCCAGATCGTCGGCCTCAAAGTCAGGCTGCTCAAAATTAGCTAGCGCCTGATCGCTCAATTCTCGACCTAGAGGAGCCTGCTCCAGCTGAGAGAGATGTGCGGCTGAAGCGGCTAGCTGCTCAGCTGAAATAGAGCCAAGAGCCGTGCGCTTGCGCTGTCGGCGCTGGAGTTGATTGAGCTCAGGCTGCTGATCAAACAGCTCTAAGTCTGCTGCTTCTGGCGCTTCTAAATCACGAGCGCTGTTGGGCTGAAGCTCGACCAAGGCGATGGGCTTGGCCAATTTAGCGGGCAGCGCCAGACCGGGTAGCGTCTCCTGATCGACCTGAGTTCGCCCGCCACTGCGCTTTTTTTGAACGAGCGCCTCATACTCTGATTCTGCGAGATATTGCTTCAAAAACCGGCTAATGGTGCTGGTGCTCACGTTGTACTGCACGGCCAGCGTGACTGTCGTTTCATCTGAATTACGGTACTGGTAGAGAATATCTTGCTTGTCAGAGTCAGACAGTTTTTTAGGAGGCATTCCAGAAGTTCCAAACGGTCGTCAGCGATTTGTATTTAGCGATTAGTCGTGAGCAGATCAATCATCAGCCATCAACATCAGCTATCAAATTGTAGCAAGCGCAACAGGCTGCTTTCGGCTTTTTTCCAGCTTTGGCAGACTGAATTGAATTCTAGGCGCTGTTTCAAAAAACGGCAGAGCTAGGGCAGATTTTCGGCTCGATCTCTGTTGTATTTTTCATTAATTTTTCCGCATCTAGGCTCGCCTGCGTCGCGTCTGCCGTCGGGTCGAAAGGTCATATTCTAGCGCAGCCCCAATCGCGACGAAACAGCCGCTAAAAATCCAGAAGACTTCTGGCAGCGCTCCGGTTTGATAATCCGGGATATAGGTGGTGGCATAGTTAAACCAAATATCGGCAATGTAGAAGGAAAAGGCCGCCAGCGCAATAAACCGCCAGGAGAGCGAAGATCTGCCGCCCCAGAAGGCTAGCAGCAGCATTGACGCCATGATGACCAGAATCACATCCCCAATAATGTAAAGCCAGCCCACCAAGTCGGCAATGGGCGCGAGCGAGGTTTCAATCGCTACCGCCCAAGCCGGAACAGTGCTGGCGGCTTCTGGAGCAGCAACTACCTCGCCCGCTGTTTCCACTGCCCCCGGAGAAATGCCTGACACAATTGCAACGGCCATGCCAGCTAAGGCAATCACGCCCAGCAGCAGCCACTGGAGCCGAGTTAAGTTTAGCTCTCTGGAAATCACCGCTCGCAGCATTCCCCAGCCCATAAATAGGTAGGTGAGAATAAAAAAGAAATCACCCGGTGACACATCCGGCTCCTGACCCAGATTAATTTCCCAATAGGCCAGCAGCAAATTGCCAATGAAGTAGGAGATCATCCCCAGCGCCAGCGCCAGCCAAACCGTGCCGCCGCTGACAATCTGGCCGCTGCGCCAGTTGCGAAAACAAAGCACTGCCGCTGCCAAAAAAGCAACGTTTTCCAAAATATAGGTAATTTTTTGATACCAATCTGGCCGCTCAGTGCCGGGAGCCGCCACGCTGAAGGTTAGAAAGAACAGCAGCGCAATTACAGCCCAAGCCACGGCGGCAATCACCACATTGCGGCTAGATAAAAGAGAAGCGCTAGATAGAGATTTTTTGGGGTTCAAGAGACGATTGTTCCTCAAGTGGCAAGGGCTGGCTATCAGCTTTTTACAATTATGCCTAAAGTCAGAGGAATCGATGCTACTCTGCTGCGGCTGGTGGTTTCACAGATTGCCGCGAACAGACTGCCGCGAACAGGCTCTGTAGCCCGCTCAGTGCCAAAGCTGCGCCAGCGTCGAGCGTTTCAGCCATTTGGAAAAAGCATCCCGCTCACGGATTGGCAGATCTTGCAATGACTCCATGGCGCGCTCGACAAAGTTGGCGTTGCCAAAATGCTGTTTGCCAATCTGGTGCAGCGCCTGCAACAGCGCCCGCAGCTGATTTTCCTGCCAGCTCGGAATCTGCACCAGCGCCAGTGGATTCACGTCTAACAGCTGATCAATCATTTCGGGCTGGTCTGCTTGGGGCAGCTGGTACTGGCGAAACACCGCAAGTAATTCTCTACGAAAGGCCGCAACCTGTCTGGCACCCAGCAGATCTTCGATGTCCATATAGACGGCCTGGAGCAGCAGCAGGCTAGCCTGAATACAGCAGGGTGGCAGCTCTCCGGTCATCTTAATCACCGATTCTTCGAGCCGTTCTAGCCGAATTTTACCCCAAACGCTATATCGGTCGGGCTCTTCGAGCAGCACGCAGGCTTTGCCCCGGTTGTCGGTTAAGTCACGCCAGAACAGCTTGGCCTCTTCTTCCTGAGCGGCGCTAAAAACGCTAATCAGCCGAAAGGTCTGCGTTTGATAGCGCAATACCGGAACCTGCTGATCTTTTTTGGGATGCTGAATGCTGGAAATTTCAACATCCTGCCGTTTCAAAATGAACATGGTGCGACCAAGCGACTCCTGCCTTTAAAGCACTGATGTTATAGTGGTGCAGGGAAGAATTAAGGCTGGCTTCAAGACTTTATATTTCCCAAGAATTAGTCAAATCATAACCAACCTGCTCGGTCTTAGCGCGATTTGGCGCGATTTGGTTCAATTCTAGAGTTTGCTCCAGTAGCTCAGTTGGATAGAGCAACTGCCTTCTAAGCAGTCGGTCACAGGTTCGAGTCCTGTCTGGGGCGCTTGGGTTTGTCAGAGGTTCAGGCTGATGTTTGCATCCAGCAACCGTTCTAAAAGCAACCGCTTTAGGCGAGAATTTAAATTACAGCCAGCAGGCTGCTCCGGCTGAAATCAGCTTTTTGGAAGGAACCTCGGCAATGAAGAAATTGATCACAGGGTTGCAGGCATTCAAAGAGAACTATGTCCAAACCCATCGAGAGCAGCTTGAGGAGCTGTCACATGGTCAAAAGCCGCGCGTTTTGTTTATTTCCTGCTCTGACTCGCGGATTGACCCCAACCTGCTGACCCAGACTGAGGTGGGCGAGCTGTTCGTGATTCGGAATGCGGGCAATATTATTCCGCCTTATGGTGCCGCCAACGGCGGGGAAGGAGCTTCGATTGAATATGCCATTCAGGCGTTAGGAATTGAGCAGATTGTGATTTGCGGCCATTCGCACTGCGGCGCGATGAAGGGGCTGTTGCAAATTGGCAAGCTAGAACAGCAGATGCCGCTGGTCTATGACTGGCTAAAACATGCCGAGGCGACGCGCCGCCTCGTGCTCGAGAGCTATCCAGACTACAGCGGCGAAGAGCTGCTAGAGATCACGATTGCCGAAAACGTGCTGACCCAAATCAAAAATCTGCAAACCTACCCGGTCGTGCATTCCCGCATTTATCAGGGCAAGCTGAAAATCTACGGCTGGATCTATCTGCTGGAAACGGGCGAAGTGCTGGCCTACGACGCTGAAAAGCACGCCTATATTCCGCCCCAGAGCCAGCTTGACTACGATGAAGCCGCTGAGGGAATGGTGCCCAAGCCCCGACATTACGCCACAACGCAGGCTCCACCCGTGGCCTGCGAGCTGCCTGCAATTCATGCCAGAGAGCTGGGCAGCAGTTCAATTTATCAGCCGAGTCAGCCCAGTCGCCCAATTCAGCCAGTTCGGCAGTCTCCGCAGTCTCTACAGTCTC
>CASBQH010000452.1 GCA_949127695.1 Synechococcales cyanobacterium PMM_0073 | reverse complement strand
CTGGAAGCCTCCAGTCCAGACAGGCTCAATTTGCGCCCGCCTATCCAGCCGCCTTAGAATTTGACGCCCTAGAACTGGATCGCTACGGCACAGCGGATGCTAATTTACAGGCATTGCTGGAAGATCTGCTACAGCTCGAAGAATCCGTGGATGATCTTACGCTGTTCACAAGCCAGTCTAACCAGGCATTGGAACAGCAGCAGCAGCAGATGACTCAGCTACGAGACGAGCTAGTTTGGGCAAGAATGCTGCCGCTAGGCGAGGTGCTCAATCGCTTTCCGCGCATTCTGCATGATCTCTCAATGACTTATCAAAAGCCCGCTAATCTGACGCTGACTGGAGCTGAGTTGTTAATTGATCGCGCCATTCTCGAAAAGCTTTACGACCCACTGCTGCACCTGCTGCGAAACGCCTTTGACCACGGCATTGAGTCCCCTGAGCAGCGGCGGCGGCAGGCCAAGCCCGCTCAAGGTCAGATCGAAATTCGGGCATTGCATCAGGGCAACCAAACGATCATTGAGCTGCGCGACGACGGCCAAGGGCTGAACCTAGAGCGCATTCGACAGCGGGCGCAGGAGCTGGGCTGGTTTCCGCCAGAGCAGCTGGCCAGCCTGACCCCAGCCCAGCTGAGCGAGTTGATTTTTGAACCCAGCTTTTCGACTGCGGCTCAGGTCAGCGAGCTATCGGGGCGCGGATTTGGCCTAGATGTAGTGCGCTCTGATTTGCAGGCGATTCGGGCTCAGGTGAGCGTCGCGTTTGTTCCGGGAGAGGGCACAACCTTTACGCTGGCGCTGCCGCTGACTTTGACGATTACTCAGATGATTATCTGCCTAGTGGGCGGGCTACCTGTCGCCCTGCCTGCCGATCACATTGCCGATCTGCTGGTGCCTCAGCCGCATCAGCTGGCTCAGATCCAGTCTGGCCAATTGCTCTGGCGCGACCAAACTATTCCTCTCTATCGCTTTGCCGACTTGCTCCAATATGCCTGCCCCTTACCTGAAGCCATTGCCAGCCAGCTGCTGGCGGCTTTTCCGGCTCCCAGAGACTGGGCGGCTCCGATCGTGGTGCTGCAACGCGAGCAGCAGGCTTTTGGCTTGGCGGTTGAGCGGATTATCACGGAGCAAGAGCTAGTGATCAAGCCATTTGGCAGGGCGCTGACTGTTCCCGACTATCTCTATGGCTGCACGATTTTAGGAGATGGCAGCGCCGTGCCGGTGGTGGATGCAGCGGCGCTGCTGGCCTCGCATCGGTCAGGCAGCAGCAGTCCGGTAAGCCACAGCAGTCCGGTTAAAACAATTCAAGCGCCGAAGATTCTGGTGGTGGATGATGCGACGACGCTGCGCCGAACGCTAGCGCTGTTTCTGGAGCGGGAAGGCTTCCGGGTCTTGCAGGCTCAGGATGGCCAAGAGGCATTGGATCAGCTGCATCAAGCTGAGGTGCAGCTAGTCGTCTGTGATATTGAAATGCCGAATATGAATGGGTTTGAGTTTCTCAACTGCCGTCGCCAAGATCCGCAGCTAGCCCAAATCCCAGTGATCATCCTCACCTCTCGCAGCAATGAGAAGCACCGCTGGCTGGCGCTAAGGCTGGGCGCTGAGGCTTATTTTACAAAGCCCTATCTGGAGCAGGAGCTGCTGACGACTTTGAAGGCGCTACTGGCTTCGGGATTTGCATGCGATTAGTTTTGGGGCTAGCGAATGCCGCCCGGAAAGCCACCCACGGGCATCATCCCTGGCGGCAGCGGGGCTGGCATGGGATAAGGCTGCATGTCGGGTCTCCACTGAGGCGCAGGCTGAGGCGCAGGCTGGCTGGCAAGGCTCTTGCGGGCGCGGGCTTTGACTGGAGGAGTTTGAGCCACGGCAGGCTGGAGCAGGCTGGCCATTTGGCCGGGGCAGAGCCGCTGGGTGCTGTAGCCAATATAGGCATCGCGGTTATGGGCATAGTCACCTGCAATCATGCCTTTATACTGTGAGTCAAACAGGGAGCGCACGCCCCAGTAGCCCTGACCGCTATCGAGCCAAGAGCAGACCTGACGGCCAATTTCGAGGCGGGCGCTGTCGGCAATCCGGTCGCGCTCGGCGGGCTGCAACGCCTGCGAGTAGTCATAGAGCACGTCGTTTTCGGCTTTCGGCCAAGAGAAGCTAGGGACAGCAGGCAACTCAGCCACCAGCGGGGCATCAGAAATCACCGCAGGCGTCTGTCGGATCACCAAGGCGGCCAGCGTTGCCCCCAGCCGCGAAGCCCGCATGGCTGAATCCACCGAACGCTCCGAGGCCGAGGCTTTAATCACCGGGAAAAACGTCACCATTGCCCGGACTGAAGGCAGCTCTCCCCGCAGCTCGCTGGCAAAGGGACGCTCAGGATAGCGCTGGATGTAATCTTCAATTTCTTGCTCCAGCGTCAGCAGCTTGCCCACCTGAAGCTGCCCCACCTTCTGAGCGCTAAAGCTCTCGCGGGCAGCCGTTGCAACTTCTACCAAATCGTTATAGCGCTGGGCTTCCTGCTGATGATAGGGCAGGGGCGACTGATTTAGCAGCGCCGCCAGACTGTCAATCTGTTGAATATCGGCTTCGGTCACTTTGGTTAGCCGACCTTCGGTCATCGCCTCTGAGAAGGCGTTGGCCTTGAGGTTGACCAGATACTCAAAGGCCGCCAAGCCGCCACCCAGCACTGCCGCGACTGCCACAAAACTCGAAATGACTGCGCTTGGGATCTTCACCGCTCTATCCTTCTAACTCACTGCCTGCTAATTCCCACTCTGCCTCTGAGCTTAGGCGCTCATCGCTTCAAACCTGGCTTGCCTTAGCCCACTTCGTAATCTGACGCTCGCTCTAGCGTAAGAGTTCGGGCAAGGATCAGGGACGGGCTGAACGCTGAGTTCAAATCACCTGTGCCAGCTGAAAAACTGGCTAAAACATTTCAGAATCGGGGATTTCGCCCCTATCTTGCCCAGATCGCGTCCAGATCGCGTCCAGATTCCACCCAAGTCTGCTGCAAAGCTTATCGCCCGCTGCTGCTGAAATGCAAGCCGATAGGAATAGACTTCAAGGAGACTTATTAAAACTCCGGGTAGTTTGAAGCTATTCCAATTCTAAGTATTCAAACTGCAATTGGGCAATAATTTGCACCCGTTGCCTACCTAGAATATGACTTGGTTAGCGTCATCTTCTATAACTTCACCGCAGCAGCCTGCTGTTTCGGAAGCTGAGGCGAAAAATTAGCAGATCAAAAAGCTCCCGCCAGACTGAGTTACGCCAAGCGGGAGCCGAAATTTGAATCAAATTTAGTTAATGCTAGGAGCCTGAACCGGCTTGGAGGCCAATGGCCTGACTTTTGCCTGCTGGAGCGCCAGCGTATTCAGCGAGTTCTCCAGCTTGGCTGTAATCGCCAGCGTTTTGGCGTCGTAGATCTGCGTCACCAGCTTCGGGTAAAAGCCGATGCCGATGATCGGAATCAGCAGGCAGGCGATGATGAACACCTCTCGCGGTTCAGCGTCCACCAATACCTCATGCTCAGTCAGCTCCTTATTTTCGGGGCCAAAGAAAATTTCGCGCAGCATTGAGAGCAGATAGATCGGCGTTAAGATCACGCCAACTGCCGCCAAAATTACCACAATCAGCTTGAAGGGCAGACCGTAGGCGTCGCTGGTGGCAAAGCCCACGAACACCATCAGCTCAGCCACAAAGCCGCTCATGCCGGGTATCGCCAGCGAGGCCATTGAGCAGGCGGTAAACATGGCGAAGATCTTCGGCATCTTTTTGCCAATGCCGCCCATTTCATCCAAAATCAGCGTATGCGTCCGGTCGTAGGTTGCGCCCACCAGAAAGAACAGGCTAGCGCCAATCAGGCCATGCGAGATCATTTGCAGCATGGCACCGCTCAGCCCCAAATCGGTGAAAGAGGCCATGCCAATCAGCACAAAGCCCATATGCGAAATCGAGGAATAGGCGATCTTGCGCTTGAGGCTGCGCTGAGCAAAAGAAGTCAGCGCCGCATAAATAATATTCACCACGCCCAGAATGACCAGAATTGGCGCGAAGTAGACATGCGCGTCCGGCAGCATCTCCACGTTCATCCGAATCAGCGCATAGCCGCCCATTTTCAGCAGGATG
>CASBQH010000451.1 GCA_949127695.1 Synechococcales cyanobacterium PMM_0073 | reverse complement strand
TGCGCCACAAAAGCTCCCGGCAGAGCCACTTCTCGCCCAAAGCAAAAGCTGAAATGCGGCTGAACCTCTAGCGTTTGGGGTGGCTTGAGCGCAATGACGCTGGCAGGTTCGAGCGGCCAGTAGTGCTGCGGCAATATGGCTTCTGCGGTAGTACAAATCTGTTTGGGCGGCGGGTAGCTCAGCTCAGGCTCAGGCCGAGAACTCTGGGCTGGCCGCTGTAGTAGACTGACAAATCGCTCAGCCCCATGCGGATCGACAATTGCAGCGAGGAGTTCTGCTTTGAGCGGGTCAGTCGATTGGGCAGCGACAAACTCAGGCGAGGCTTGCAGCGCGACGCGAAAGCATTCTAACGCCGCCGCTAGTGCTCCCAGCTTTAGCCCAGCAAAGCCCAGATCTGCTTGAATCCAGGCTCTCTGCTCAGCTGCCATCTGAAAAGCTTCAGCCGCCAACTGCCACTGTTGAAGCTGGCCGTAACAAAGACCCAGCTGATAAAAAATTTCCCAGTCCGGCTCATACTCGCTGGCCTTGACATAAGCTGCCGCCGCTGGTTCGTAGGCTTCTAGCCGCTGCCAAACCTCAGCCTGCTGTCGGTAAGGCGCTGCCCAATTCGGCTTCAGCTCAATCGCCCGCTGCCAGCAATCAATCGCCGCTTCCAGCTGCCCTTGCAAAGCCACCGCCTGCCCCAAGTCCAGCCACAGATCTGCCTGCTCCAGCTCAGCCGCAATCTCCAGCGCCTGCTGATACAGCGCTTCTGCCAAGTCGGGGCGAACCTTAAGCTGCCGTGCCGCTTCAGTCCGAAGCAAATCTAGCAGCTCGCCCAGATCAGCTTCATCTTCTAGCTGCATCAAGCCCGACAGCCAAACTGACTGCGCCGCCTCCAGATCCTCAGCCAGCAGATGCAGCAAGCCCAGCCGCCAGTAGTTCGACAAAATCTGAGGCTGAGCCGCGATTGCCTGCTCATAGGTCGCCTGCTCATAGGCCGCCTGCTGATCATCCGTCGCACCCAGCTCAGCCATCGCCCTCTAACCCATTGGTTAAGCCATC
Organism: Synechococcales cyanobacterium PMM_0073; assembly: GCA_949127695.1. Classification (GTDB taxonomy): domain Bacteria; phylum Cyanobacteriota; class Cyanobacteriia; order Elainellales; family Elainellaceae; genus Elainella. Next base: position 2,298 of record CASBQH010000451.1, on the reverse strand, counting down.
CGCTAACTCACGCCCGCCAACGCCTGACCTTCCACCAGCCGAGCCACCGAATCCGCTGCTAAATTAATCGCCGCTTCTGACCCCAGCAATGACACATAAGGCCGAGCCAAATGCCGCTGTACCGCCTGCTGGATCTCTTCCGCCGTCACCTCAGCCACCTGCTGCTGAAACTGCTGATCATACAGAACGCCCAGATTTAGCAGCTCGTACCAGCCAAAAATTTGGGCAATTTGGCCGTTGGTTTGCTTGCCCAGCGCATACTGCCCCAGCAGCTTGTTTTTGGCAGCCTGCAATTCATCAGGAGTCAGCAGCGTTTCATGCAGCCGCGCCACCTCGGAATGCAGTCCTTCTAGCGCAATCGCCGCATTTTCAGGCGCAGTGCCAATATAGGTGACAAAATGCGAAGTATCGACGCGAGTGGGATAAAACGCCGAGACATCATAGGCCAGCCCTCGCTTTTCGCGCAGCTCCACAAACAGCCGACTCGACAGCCCGCTGCCCAAATAGGTGCTCAGCAGCTTCAGCGGAATGTAATCCTCCTCCTGCGCGGCTGCGGCCAAATAGCCTAGCATCACAATCGCCTGCTGCGTATCCTGCTGCGTCGTAGCGCTTTGGGGCTGCACCACTACAGGCGGCAAGTCTAGCTGCGGCAGTGCAGTCGGCGGATTCTGCCAGTCGCCAAAGCATTGTTCAACCAAGTTCGCAGCCTCAGCCGGATCAATTCGCCCGACAATGCTGATCACCAAATTATCAGGTCGAAAATAGGTCTGGTGATACTGATGCAGCGCTTCGGGGCTGAGCTGCGCCACGGTTTCCTCAGTGCCCAGACTGGAGAAGCCATAAGGATGCTGGCCATAGAGCAACTGCCGCAGCTGGGCGTTGGCCACCGAAAACGGCTGCTCCCGCATGGAGCGAATCCCTTGCAGCGTCAGCTTGCGCTCTAGCTCAACTTCAGCGGCTGGAAAAGACGGGGTTCGCATAATTTCGGCCAGCAGCCTCAGCATCGCGGCAAAATCTGCCGAGACGGTCTTAAGGCTCATTAGACAATAGTCAGCCGAGGCGTCCGCACCCATGCTGGCTCCCACAGACTCCACCTGCTCGGCAATCTGCTGTGAAGACAGCCGCTGCGTGCCTTTGGTAATCACCGAGGCCAGCAGATTGGAGATCCCGGCCTGCGAGGGCGGCTCGTAGCGTCCCCCGGCTCGCAGATAAACGCGAGCCGCCACAATATCTGCCGCCGGGTTTTCGACGGCTAGCAGCAGGATGCCATTTGGGAACAGCGAGCGATGGATGGTGCGGTTTTGGAGAGTCTCTGTCGTCTGTTGAATCGTCATTCGCTAATTTCTTCGAGCGCCTGCTGGCATGAGTACAAGATTTGTAAATTAATCTTAACAAGCTCAGAGGCTAGCGGGTCGCAGGGTGACAGCCGCATAGCGCAGGGGCGAGAGATATTCGCTGGCGAGGGCTTGCAGCTCGTCTGGCTCAAAATCAGCAATCACCTGCGGGTAGGCCACTGCTAGCTCCGGCTGGGCAATGGCGCTGTAGTAGCCGTAGAGTCCGGCCAGCTGACCTGCGGTTTCGGTAGAAAAGGCGTAGTCGTTGCAGAGCAGCCGCTGACAGCGCTGGAGTTCAGCCTCGCTGACTGGAGCCGCCGCCAGCTCCGAAAGCCGATCACCAATGATTGCCTCCACCGGATCTAGCTGATCAGGCTCCAGCCAAGCCGACAGCGCAAACAGGCTGGAGTCGCGCTGAAGCGAAAAGCCGCCGCAGATTTCTTGCACTAGCCCCCGCTCCTCGCGCAGCTCCCGCACCAGCCGCGAAGTCCGCGATCCGGCAATTAAGGCCGAGAGCAGATCGAGGCCATAAGCCGCCCGCAGCGACTCTACGCCCGGAACTTTCCAGCCCAAAAACAGCCGCGCCATTTCCAGCCGAGGCAGCTCCAAGTTCTGACGGCGAATCTGGCAGAGCGGAATTTCTGGGCTACTGCTGGGGCGCGGACAGTCCGCACGGGTGGGGAACTCCGCAAACCCTTGGCTCACCTGCTCTAGCGCCTGCTCCCAGGAGACATCGCCCACCACCACCACCGTCATGTTCTCGGGCTGGTAGTGCGCCTGATGAAACCAGCGCATTTCTTGCGGAGTCCGCTCTAGCAGCTTGGCGGCATCGCCCAAAATCGGCTGGCCGTAGGGATGCGTGGGGTAGAGCGTGGAGAGCAGCGCCTGAAAGCCAATCCCGTCAGGATCATCAAACGACTGGCGGATTTCTTCTAGCACCACGTCGCGCTCGCGCTCGGTGAGG
>CASBQH010000450.1 GCA_949127695.1 Synechococcales cyanobacterium PMM_0073 | reverse complement strand
CCCCTGAAGCGGTGATTGAGCTATCGGCTCCGATTAGTCGGCTGGAATGGGTGGTGGTGTCGCCCAATCCTAAAGCAGAGGCAAAAGCCTCACTCAGCCTGCCGCAGCCGACTCAAAATCCATCTGACCCGGCTGAAGATATCGATAGCCTGAGGTGATCTGTGGCCTTAAACTTGAATCTGCTGCGCTGGCCTCCCTATGCTGTACAGGCGCTGAACTGGGGCGTGACGGCGGGATCTGTGCTGCTCTGCCTGCTGATTCTGCCGACTCGCTTTCCGGGCATGTCACTGCTCAGCGTGGGGCCAAACTGGCTGCTGATTTGGGTAGTAGCCTGGAGCGTCAATCGCACGGTCTGGGAAGGGATGCTGGCTGGGCTGGTGCTGGGCTGGCTGCAAGATGGCATGAGCGCTGCCGATCCAACCCATGCCCTCAGCTTAATCTTGGTGGGCGGACTCACGGCTCGGCTCCAAAAGCAGCGCTATATCCAGGAAGACTTTATTTCGATTGCGCTGATTGTGTTTGGCATGGCGGTGCTAGCCGAAACGGTGATTGCTGTGCAGTTTAGTCTGCGAGCCTGGAGTTCAGCCGCTGGCTATGATTTAGGCAGCATCTGGCTTTATCATCAGCAGATTGCGCTAGCTTCAGCAATTCTCAGCAGCCTTTGGGCTCCGGCAGTTTACTATCCGCTCAACCGCTGGTGGGAGCAAATGGCTGCAATCGAACAGCCGCCTGCTTAAAGCTGATAGTTTTAACTTACAGCTCTAGCGCCTGCGGCATTCGCATCCAGGTCATCAAATAGCGCGTAGCCGACAGCAAATCAGCATGAATCCGAGTGGGTTCAAGCTTTTGCAGATAGCTCCGGCTGCGAATGCCGCAGGTGAGAGCAATGGTGGGAATGCCTAAGCTTTGGCCAGCCAGCACGTCCGCCTCAGTATCGCCGACCATCCAGGCGGAGCTATCCCCATGCTGCTGTATCGCCAAGTCTAGTAAATAAGCCTTATGCTCAGCCTGATTTAAATAGGCAGCACTTGCGTCATGCGTACCCCAAATCCCGCTAAACAGCGCTTCGAGCCCGTGATCTCGCAGAATTTGAGTGGCCTGGATCTGCTGACGCAAAGTAACTAGCACTAGCTGCACGCCCCGCTGATGCAGCAGCGACAGCGCCCATTTTACACCGGGCTGAATTTGGTCTTGCGCCAGCAAATCCGGCTGATTCACAATCTGCTTAACTCGGTTCAAGAACTGCTCGATCTGCCCGCCCCGTAGCCCAGAGCGTATGGCAATTTCCACATCTGGCGTCCGCTCCTGCTTCATCTGCCAGAATTGGGACTTACTGAGCCGATGCAGCGCCTGCTCTGGAGATTCAGCCTCAATTTCGGCCAGACCCAGCTGATAGGTCAAATAGTAACGCTCGGAGACATCGACAATTGGGCCGTCAAAGTCGCAGAAAAGCTTCACTTGGGGCGAAGAGCAGCGCGATTCCTCGCCTGGAACCTGTACTGAGCCGATTTCGGCATGAACCATAGGGATTTGCTTAATAAAAGCTTCACGAAATATTTGTTTACATTAACAGCTATTTCAATAAGTCGTCAATCGTAATATCACTTTATTGTATTAGAAAAAATTATCTAAAAACTCACCCGACTGGATGAAATTTTGGCCTCATCCAGTTGGGTGATGCTTCGGAAGGTGGCTCCAAATTATCCCAAATTGACGCAGCTTCTCAACAGACTGCCCAACAGGCAAGGTCTATGCCAGCACCAAGCAGTCTTGCAGCTGTTGCTTCAGCGTCTCGTGATCTAGGTTTTGGCCAATTAGCACCAGCTGATTTTTGGGCTGGCCTTTCCACTCTGCGTCATCCAGCGAGAAGCGCTTGCCGCTGAGGTGAAAGATATGCCGCTTCGGGCTTTCGTCAAACCAGAGAATTCCTTTGGCGCGAAACACGCTTTCGGGCAGCAAATGATCTAGAAACTGCTGAAACTGCCGAATTACAAAAGGCCGATCGCTCTGAAACGACACAGAGGTGAAGCCGTCAACTTCGAGATGGTTGGAAGGCGCGTGGTCTTGGTGATCATGATGCGCGTGATGCTCATGGTCGTGCGAGTGGTCATGGCCGCAGGTGGCATGGTCGTGATCGGCGTGATCCCCAGGGTCGTGAGCCTCGTGATCATGGGAATCGTGCTCCGGCTCTGCTGTTTTAAAGTACTGATCGGTCTGAAACAGCCCCACGCTCAAGATCAGCGGCAATGGCACTTGAGACTGCGAGGTGCGAAGAATTCTGGCTCCTTCTTTCACCTCACGAATTTTGGCTTCGAGCTTGTCGAGCTGCGAATCGCCCACCAAATCAGTTTTGTTGAGCAGAATGATATCGCCGTAGAGGATCTGGTTGTGAGCGGCCTGACTGTTGAACAGATCCAGGCTGTAGTTTTCGGCATCTACTAGCGTCACAATCGAGTCGAGCCGGGTCATGTCGCGTAGCTCAGTGCCCAAAAACGTCAGGGCAATTGGCAGCGGATCGGCCAGTCCGGTGGTTTCGACCACGAGATAGTCAATTTGGTCTTGGCGCTCCAGCACGCGATAAACCGCATCGACTAGATCATTGTTGATCGTGCAGCAGATGCAGCCGTTGCTGAGTTCCACCATGTTGTCGTCTGAGCCTTCCAGCGTCACCAGCAGCTCGTTGTCAATGCCGATTTCGCCAAATTCATTCACCAGCACCGCCGTTTTCAAGCCGTCCTGATTGGTCAAAATATGGTTAAGCAAGGTGGTTTTGCCGCTGCCCAAAAACCCGGTAATGATCGTAACGGGCAGGCCATGCTTGGTATCGTCCATCTGGCTGGGCTGGGTTTGGCTAAACTGGGCTGGGGTGACTGCTGATGTCATATGCGCTAATGCAGTGGGGTGAGTCGGGCAGGGTTCAGGCGATCCGAGAAGCCGATTTT
>CASBQH010000449.1 GCA_949127695.1 Synechococcales cyanobacterium PMM_0073 | reverse complement strand
CGCTGTTGGGAATCGTGATCAGATGGCCTTGCGAACTGCGGAGCTGCGTGATCCGCAGATTCAGGTTCTCGACTAAGCCAGAGACCTCGCCAATCATCACCACATCGCCCACGCCAAACTGATCTTCCAGCAGGATTAAAAACCCATTGATCATGTCTTTGATCAGGTTTTGGGAGGCCAGCGAAATGCCGACGCCGATGATCCCAGTCAGCGTCAGCAGCGCCGGACTAATGGCCAAGCCCAGCAGCGCCAGCGCCACCACAATCCCAATGCCCACCAGCAGCAGCGCCGAGATGCTTTTGGCAACGCGCGAAAAGGTGGTAAACCGCAGCACTAGCCGCTGAGAGCCTTCCTCTGCGCCCGGAGACAGACTCGTGCCGTTCTGCAATGCCCAAAACAGCCGATCAATCGCCGTTTCGCCCAGCCGAATTGCCAAATAAGTCAACAGCAGCACAATCAGCAGCCGCAGCGGAATCTGCATGCCGGAGATAATTAGCGGACGCAGCCAGCGGCTCTGCGGAAAGAGTCCCACCACTGCAAAAATTCCTAGCCCCCAGATCAACAGCTGAGCGATCTGCAAAAACCGCCGCTGGATGTCATTAGAGCGCCGCTTCTGGTAGTTGACAGTCTGCTGCTGTAGCAATGCTGCCATCTCCGGCGAACTCTGGAGCGGAGCTGCGGCAATTTGGGCTTTGTCGGCCTGGGTTTGAGCGCTGAGATCATGACGTTGAGCTTGCAGCTTTTTCTGCCAGAGGCTTAGCCCCAAAGTCAATAGCCCCACGCCCAGCAAAATTAGCGCTGCCCAGATTGCCTGCTGACGCAAAAATGACGGCTGTCGTTCGCGTCGGGCTGTGAGCAGCGCCGATTTGACGATGCCCTGAACTTCCTCCGCCCAGTTTGAGGCGCTCATGCCGTTTGCCTTGGCATCCAGCGAAGTCACGGTCATTAGCTCATCAACATGCGGTTGGTCTCGGCGGCTGTAGCGCAGATAAATCACAGGCTGACGGCTATTGCCATCTGTCTCCGCTACCACCCACAGACTGTCAGGCTCAAAGCCAGCCTGCACAACTTGCCTCAGCCGATCTTCAATCGTCTGGATGCGCGACTCGATTGGAGCTGCCGCAGTTTGGTCAGTAGCCTGCACCGCCGGAGCGGCAATCGTGAACAGCTTGCGGCCATCTAACCAAACCAGCCCTCTGTCGAGTTCGGCTGCATTCGCGTCGAGCAGGCTATTGAACTGGCTCAAATTGGTTTCAATCTGCCGCAGCGGTGAAGGCAGCGGATCAATTGGGCTGCGTGGAACCTGGCCAATTCCAGCTGAGCCAGCGGCAAGCACGATCACTAGGCTCGCCAAAAAGCTAGCTAACCCGCGCTGAAGCTGGCCAAATCGAAGCCAATGCCGCATTCGTTGAACTCCTTTGCTAAAACTTCTTGATTGCTTTAAATGCTCTAATCTGCGCCCAAAAACTCGCGCATATAGTGATTCACGCGCTGCGGCTGCTCCTGCTGCACCCAGTGGCTGGCTTCCGGCAGATAGCGTACCGTCAAGTTGGATGCATATAGCTCCGTCCCATAGGTCAGCTCTTTGCCCAATGCCTGATCCGCCTCGCCCCAAATCATCAGGATCGGCATGTCCAAAACCCTCCAGGCGCGGTTGTCCCAGGCGGGCTGCATGATGTTGGCACGGTAGTAGTTGAGCATGGCGGTGAGCGCTCCGGGCTGAGCTGCCGCCTGCTTATAAGCCTCTAAATCAGCGGGCGGAAAGGCAATTTCGTTGGATGCCGTGCCTTTGAATATCTCGCCAATCAGCCGATAGTTGTCAACCTGCAAGACGAACTCGGGCAGCCAGGGCAGCTGAAAAAACAGGATGTACCAGCTTCGCAGCTGCTGTTGAGGGGTTTTCAATCCAGCCAAAAGCTTAGCCGGATGCGGAAAATTCAGCACAATCAGCCGCTCGACTAGCTCTGGATAGCTATCGGCAAACGTCCAGGCAATCGCGCCGCCCCAGTCATGTCCCACCAGCGTACAGCGCTCGTAGCCCAGCCCCAAGACAATCCCGCGCACGTCTTGAAGCAGCTCGCGCATTCGATAGGCTTCTGGTTCAGTCGGCTTATCGCTCTGGTTGTAGCCGCGCAGATCGACCGCCACTACTTTATGATCTTGGGCAAACTCCGGGATCTGGTGCTTCCAGGAATACCAGAATTCGGGGAAGCCGTGCAGCATCAGCATCAGCGAGCCTTCGCCCTGCGTCACATAATGCAGCCGCAGGCCGTTGGTAATCATTGAGTCATGCTGCCAAGTGGGTTGAGTCATGCGGTCTCCTGAATTGCCACGCCCATCACCTTCACTTTGCCACCAAAGGGCAGCGCTGCGGCCTGATAAATCGTGCGAGCCGGACGCTGACCTGCGGAAAAATATTCGCCAAACAGGGCATTCACCTCATTTACGTCGGCTAGATCAATAAAGGCAATATCCACAAACACCACGTCTGATTTAGCAAAACCTGCCGCCGCCACCGCCGCAAAAAAGTTGGCAAAACTGCGCTCTGCTTCCTCGCGGGCTGTGCCTGACAGATATTGCCCAGACTCGTCTACCGAAAGCTGACCACTGATGTAGCAGATATTGTTAACGACCACCGCGTGGCTAAGCGGCGCAGCCCACTGCGGCAACCCTTCGCCTTCGGTAATAAATCGTCGCGTCATAGTACCTCCGCTGGTAGCAACTGCCCGAACACTTCTAGAATCGGCTTGGGAATCGCCTTGGGGCGCATCGTGGCCAGCTCCACCCAAACCCAGAGCGCTTCGGCGGCGACGAGCAAATCATCTGCCCCCGCTTTGCGAATCTCGTAGCGACGGGTGGAGCGAGTGCCGCGCATATCTTGTAACCAGGTGGTCAAAGCTAGCTCGTCGCCTGCAAAGGCAGGCCGCAGATAGTCAATCGCCACCCGCCGCATTACAAACGTGCCGCCAAACTCCTGGTAGCGAGCGGGCGGAAACCCTAGCGATTCGCAATGTTCAATTGCCGCCTGCTCCAGATAATGCTGATAGACGGCATTATTCACATGCCCTTGAGCATCCATTTCGTAATGCCGCACGCGCAGATTCGTCGTAAAAGGCTGCATGATGCTTGTAGTGGATACCTGCATTTGTGACCCATCCCGTGACAACCTATCGCAATCCAACCCCGACTGTCGATATCATCATCGAACTGATCGACCGCCCCCATCGTCCGATCGTCTTAATTGAGCGCCAAAATCTACCTTACGGCTGGGCAATTCCCGGCGGCTTTGTGGACTATGGCGAATCAGTTGAAGCTGCTGCCCGCCGCGAAGCCACAGAAGAAACCAGCCTGCAAGTTGAGCTAATCGAGCAGTTTCAGGTTTACTCTGATCCCAACCGCGACCCGCGCCAGCATACGCTCAGCGTTGTTTTTCTGGCGACTGCGACGGGCGAACCCTCTGCCCAAGATGATGCCAAAGCCATTCAAGTATTTGAACTTTGGAAGCTGCCGCCCAACCTCTGCTTTGACCATGACCAAATCCTCAAAGACTATCGGCAATACCGCGACTACGGACTCAGGCCGCGCCTTTAGCAATGTGCCTTTAGCAATGTGCCTTTAGCAATGTGACAGCAGCAGGTAAAATTCAGAGGGTTTAATATGCAAAGCTATGGCACATCAAATTATTCGCACTGAGCAGGCTCCTGCGCCGGTTGGCCCCTACAGTCAGGCGGTGGCTGCTACCGGAAGAATGCTGTTTTTGTCCGGGCAGGTGGCGCTCGATCCAGAAACCGGCAATATTGTCGGCGCAGGTGACGTGGTGCAGCAGACTGAGCGGGTGCTGGCCAACCTCACCGCCGTGCTTCAGGCCGCAGGCGCAACCTTGCAGCATGTCGTCAAAACCACCGTATTTCTCACCGATATGAACGACTTTGCCGCCGTCAACGCCATCTACGCCCAGCATTTTGGCGAAGAAACTGCCCCAGCTCGCTCCTGCGTGCAAGTGTCGCGGCTGCCCAAAGATGTGCAGATTGAGATTGAATGTATCGCCGTGCTGCCCACCGCCTGATGCGCCAGCAAAGGCTAAAGCCCAAAAGTAAAAAACGGGAGTGACATCACCCCCGTCTCGCACTCACCGAAATCGGATTGTGCAGGTTTAAAACCTAAGGCAAAGACTCCAGATAGTCGCGCACCTGGTTCCGCCGCTTTGGCTGTCTTAGCTTTTGCAGTGCTTTGGCTTCAATCTGGCGCACTCGCTCCCGCGAGAGATCGAGCGCCCGACCGATTTCGGCCAGCGAGTAGGGCTGACCGTCGCCCAGCCCAAACCGCATTTGAATTACATCGCGCTCCCGGCTGGTCAGGTCGGTCAGCAGCTTTTGCAAATCGCGCTGCAAGGCTTCGCGCATCATTGTTTCTTCGGGCGAGACATCCTGCGTTTCCAGTAGGTCGCCCAGTTCGGTATCGCGCTCTTTGCCAACTTTGGTTTCTAGCGACACAGCACGCGGCACGCGCAGCAGCACTTCCCGCACCCCGGCAGCGGTCATATCCAGCTCGATGGCAATATCTTCCATCGTGGCGGTGCGGCCTTTCTCCTGCGAAATTTTGCGCTGCGCTTTTTTGATTTTGTTCAGCTTTTCGGTGATATGCACCGGCAGCCGAATGGCACGGCTCTGGGTGGCAATTGCCCGCGTGATTCCCTGGCGAATCCACCAGTAGGCGTAGGTGCTAAAGCGGTAGCCCTTAGTGGGATCAAATTTTTCGACGGCTCGCTCCAGGCCCAATGTGCCTTCCTGGATCAAGTCCAGCAGTTCCAAGCCCCGGTTCTGGTACTTTTTGGCGACTGAAACCACCAGCCGCAGGTTGGCCTTGATCATGTGATCTTTAGCCTTTGTCCCTTCGGCGATAACTTGCTCTAACTCAGCTACGGTGATTTCAGCAACCTCAGCCCAGCAGCGCTTGCCCACGGCCTGCACCGGACGCAGCTCGGTCACATCCATGCCTGCCTCTTTCGCCCAGCGCTCCCAGGAAGGTCGGTGTCCCAGCGTTGAAGCTAGTCGGTCGTGGGTGTCGATTAGCGCCACATATTTGCTAATTTCGGCATGATTGGCCGCCGCCTCGTTTCGCAGCTCAACCAGCCGCATGTGACGCTGGACACTCTGAGCTTCTGAGACTTCTTCATCTCGCCCCAGCAGACGCACCCGGCCAATTTCCTGGAGATAGAGCCTGACCAAATCTGTGGTGCGGCGTCCGGCGCTGCTGGCATCGCTCTCCGAATAGTCTAACTCCAGATCTTTGTCTGGCTCACTGCCCAGATGAGCACCTAAATCAGCATTCTGTGACTCTTCAAATTCGGGGTCAGCGTAGGAAGGAGTGGCTGGCATATGCTTATTTCGTGGCTCCAGGTAACAAGGGGGCGATTCAAATCAATTACTGCTAGATTGCCCAGGGCTGCGGCTTTAGTACCAGGACAGACCAGACTGCCCAAAAGTTTCGCCTAAAAATCGACATCCGGAATCGACTGGTAGGGTCTAAAGGCCAGCGCTGATTGAACAGCTCCGACTGGAACTATCTAGCAGTTGCCCCTGACTACTTATGCGATCCAAATTGGTCAAGTAGGCTGGGGCAGTAAAGTCATCTACATCACTTCTACCGCTGTTTCCTGACGTTATTGTTGAACAGTTGATAGGCGCTCCATCAAGCTAGGATAAAGTTTTCGCTGTTTTTGAGTTAGATGTGCTTAAATATACGTCGTATTTATGAGGCGCTGAGCCTCAAGCTACTGCACCGCTTCTTGCAGCTGAGCCGCCACCCGTTCGCCAAATTCAGCGTCAATATTAGTCAGGCTGAGAAGCTGGAGATATTCTTGTAGCGTCAGCTTTTCCGCCTGGATTAAGCCGACTGCCTGCGCCTCAATCTCCCGCTGAATCTGCTGTGATTCTGGCTCCATTTCGGCTCCTTGCAGCTCAGCTTCGCGGCCTTCAATTAAGGCCAAAACCTGTAGGTAAGCCCGCACAAATTGATTGATTTTTTCAGCAGAAATATCGTCCGCATCCAGACTGCGCCCCAAGCTGGGTTCAGCCACCGGAGTCGGGGGCGCTTCAGCCGCAGCGACAGGCATTGTCCAAACCAGCAGCGCCGTCAGCGCCGTCAGCAGCGCTAGCAAAAGCCTGAAGCCGTGAAATCTCAATTTGGCGATGGCTGGCATTGACCTTCCTGATAAACTAACCGGTTCCCGCTAAACTCACTGATTCTTGATAAGCTCACTGGCTCAGCGCTAAATTATCCCGATGCACGACCGTCTCTTCGCCCGCATAGCCCAACGTGCTGACAATCTGCTCAGAGCGCAAGCCTCGGATTTTTTGCAGCTCGGCGCTGCTGTAGTTGACGATACCCCGCGCCACTTCCAGTCCCAGCACATCGCAAAGCTGCACGGCATCTTGGCTCTGAAACTCGCCTTTCACCTCGACAATGCCTGCGGCGAGCAGCGATTTGCCGGACTGCCGGATTGCCCGCACGGCTCCCGCATCCAGATAGAGGCGACCTGTGGTGACTTGACCATGCGCGATCCAGCGTTTGCGGGCATTAAACGGCTGAAGCTGTGGCTCAAATGTCGTCCCTAGCGACTCGCCCTGCATAATTTTCTCAATGTTTTGCGGCGCGCGGCCTTCGGTAATCACCGTCCGCACCCCAGCAGCTGTAGCGATTCGAGCAGCGGCAATTTTTGTCACCATGCCGCCTGTGCCCCAGCTGCTGCCGCGATCCCCAACTTCGACATTCAGCGCCTCTAGCTCGTCCATTTGCTGAATTAGCGAAATTGGCTGGGCGTTGGGATCAGAGCGGGGATCAGCGGAATAGAGCCGATCGACATCGGTGAGCAGAAACAGCCAGTCAGCCTCAACCAAGCTGGCCACCAGCGCCGAAAGCGTGTCGTTATCGCCAAACTTGAGTTCTTCGATCGCCAGCGTGTCGTTTTCGTTGACAATTGGAATCACGCCCAGCTTGAACAGCTGCCGGAAAGTGCGGTGGGCATTGACATAGCGACTGCGTTGTACTAAGTCGCTGCGCGTCAGCAGCACCTGCGCGATCGGCTGCTGGAGCGCCGAAAACAGATCGTCATAGACGCGCATCAGGCGACCTTGCCCGACTGCCGCCACCGCCTGCTTCATCGCCATGCTGCGCGGACGTTCGCTTAAGCCCAGCCGCATACAGCCCACGCCCACCGCGCCCGACGAGACCAAAATCACCTGATGCCCCTGCCGCCGCAGACTGCTTAAGGTATCCACAACTTGGGCAATCGTTGGCAGCGCCAGAAAGCCGGTAGCGGGCTGGGTGAGGCTAGAGGTGCCAATTTTGATCACAACGGTCTGAGCCATAGCTGCTGGGATAGTTTACGCGCTTAACGATCGCCCTCTATTGTAAGACCCGCTGCTGTAAGATCCGCCGCAGTGCAAAGCGCCAGCCTTCTATGGGTGAGGGCTGGCGCTTTGCGAAGTATCTACAGGAATTTGTAGCTCAAGGTCTTTAAATCGGCTGACCTCGTTTGATCTGATCAAAATGTAGCAAAGGCATCATAAAAATGGGGATCGCTTAAGAATTTCTTCAGAATTGTTGCCGCGACTCAAGTTTTGTCAGGATCTGTAACGCTTTGTTGCGGCAGCTGAGGCGGCAGACCCTGCACCAGCGTCACGCCCAAAATCTGCGACAGCCAGACCTCCAGATCGCGCAGCAGATTGCGCTGTTTCAGCTTGGCCGGATTCACCATTGGCTCAACCAAAATTGTGTACATGCCGAGGCGATTGCCCGCCAGCACGTCTGTAAACAAGCGATCCCCAACCATTGCCACCTGCTCAACCGGCAGCCCCATCGCCTCGACGGCCTGCCTCAGCTTGCGGCGAGACGGCTTGCGCGCTCCCAAAATGTAGGGACGCTCTAGCGTCTTGGCAATCCGACTGATCCGTCCCTGGCTAATATTATTGCTAACCAGCCAAACCTGGATTGAGCGATCAAACTGTTGCAACCACTGCTGAAGTTCAGGTGAGGTTTCAGACATGCTGATGGGTACTAGCGTTTCATCCACATCTAGCACTAGCCCTTTCAGGTTTTGCTGATGCAGCGTTTCGGGCGTCAGATCCAGAATGGAGCTGCCGAGGAACAGATCGGGTTGTAAGAGTTTGCCCCAAGACATAGCAAAAGTCAGTGAAAGAAAGCAGATGGGTCTAGACCCTATAGTCCCCAGCCTAGCGCTAGAATACGCAACGCTTCCCGAAGTACTGAATTGCTACTGATTAAACCAGTGCGACTCAGTTCGGACTCGGTGAGGACTGCGCCTGCGCTTCTCGACCGTCGTGAATCGCGTCTTGGGCGGCCTCATGCTGGGCTAGCGTTTTGCTGAAGACATGTGTTCCATCATAGCGGGCAACGAAGTAGAGATACTCGGTATCGCCCGGATTGAGGCTGGCAGTCAGGCTGGCCACGCCTGGACTGGCAATTGGACCGGGCGGCAGGCCGGGGTTTTTGTAGGTGTTGTAGGGCGACGGCGTATCGACCTGTGCCCAGGTCAGCGGCTGATCGGGCGTTTGGCGAATGCCCAGCACATATTCCACGGTGGGGTCAGAGCCGAGCGGCATTCCTTCGCGCAGTCGCTTGGCAAAGACACTGGCAATCTGCGGGCGCTCGGCGGCGATGACGGCCTCTTTTTCAACGATGCTGGAGAGGGTTGTCCATGCCAATAGGCTATGGGGACTGGTGGCTTTGCCCTGCTCATAGACAGGCAAAGCCACCTGCTGAAACTGGTCGAGCATTTGGCTAACGGCGAGCTGCGGCGTCAGCGTCCCGGCAAACTTATAGGTGTCGGGATAGAGAAAGCCTTCTAGGTTGGTGATGCCTTCGGGTAGCCAGGGATATTGGTCACGCGGGATCTGCTGAGTCGCCGCCAAAAATTCTGCTTCGCTGAAGTAGCCCTGTCCGGCAAAATATTCGGCCATCTGCTTGAGTGACCAGCCTTCAGGGATGGTAAAGCTGCTCTGCATCACCTTGCCTTGCCAGATCTGGTTGGCAATATTTTCCATTGGCTCAGCCGGAGACAGCTCGTAAGTGCCCGCCTGAAAGCTGCCTTCGCGGTTTTGCACCGTTTGCAGCTTTGTCCAAAGGTTCCAGGCGGTGAGCGAGCGAATTAAGCCTGCTGCCGCTAGGTCTTGGCCAATCTGCTCTGCGGTTGCGCCTGCTGGGATTTCAAGCCGAATTGGGCTAGCGGTAGGATCGGCTGAAGCGGGCGCATCACTGGGAGCAGCGCTAGCGGCATCTGGAGCAGCAGCCACAGGCGCATTCGCCCAGCTCCACCAAGCCCAGCCCTGCCAGCCGCAAACCGCCAGCACTGCGGGCAGCAGCAGCAGGTAGAAAAAACCTTTAGTGATTCGAGAGAGTGTTTTCATCAGCGTTAGAACCAGATGATCCCTTCAGCCGTAAATTTTACATCAGGCTACTCGACATCTTCAAACAGCTGAGATTGCAGCTCTAGCTGAGCGCGCAGATCTTTGAACTCTTCTAGCTCCATTAAAATTTGCAGCTCTTCCAGCGAAACCAGCTCTGGCAGGCCGGTTTCATCCAGCTCGGCGAAAAACAGCAGCGGATCTAGCGGACAGCAGACGACGTATTCTTGCTCTTCAAAATAAAAAGAGGCGAGCTGCTGAAACTGCTCGTAGTTGGGTTCGCTGTCGGTTTCAACATCTAGCGTAATGATGTCGTCTTCTTCGACTTCCGGAATTTCGCCGCTGGCGGTGAGCGTCAAAGCCGTATGCTGCAAGATTAAATCCTGCTCAGCCAGCACCGCTCGCGCCGTCGAGAAGACTTCTTCTAGCTCTTCTTCGTCAATGTCGATCAGCATTTCCTCTTCGTCATCTTCTTCATCTGCTGCCCAAGCGAAGATTTCAATCGGAGAATCTACCGGCAGCAGCAGGACATATTGTTTGCCCTTCACCGTCAATTCGCGCTCAATATAGCAGAGCAGCGAACGGCCTTCTTCGTCGGTTAGGCTGAGTGTGGGGGTATTGTCGTCCATTGCGGCTTCGTCCATCCCGAAGTTCTTCCTCGTCATATTTGTTTGGATCACGGGGTCATGTGGCATCGCCTTGGCTAATCCACTTCCCAAGTATCCCGCAGGATGGGATCTTTAGAGCAGTTTTGAGCAGAGATGCCGCATAAATCCGCCATATAGACCCAGCATAGCCCTCAAGCACGGCGTTCATCGAGCCACTGCTGCAAAATAATGGCCGCTGCCTTGCGGTCAATTAACGCCTTATTTTGCGAGAGGTGAAGCTTCTCGGCTCGGAGCAGCTCTTCGGCAGCGACCGAGGTGAGTCGCTCATCGACATATTCAATCGGCAGCTGGAGCGCTGCTGCGAGCCGCTTGGCATATTTCTGGGTTTGTCTAGCCTGAGCGCCAATTTCGCCCGCCAGCGTATAGGGCAAGCCGATGACCAAAACCTGCACCTGGCGCTCGGCAATGATCTGGCGAAAGGCAACCAGATCTTGCTCAAACGAGCTGCGGGTTAGCGTTGTCAGGCCAGCGGCAATTAAGCCGGTGCCGTCACAGCCCGCCACTCCAATTCGCTTGCGGCCTAGATCTAGTCCTAGCGCCGAAATCTTCGGGCGAATCGCCATTGTCTAAATCAACCCACCGGATCTTCTGAGCTGTCGCTGGGGCGCTGCGGCGAGCTGTCGGTGCTTTTGGGCGGCGTTAGCTTTTTAACCACAGGCTTGGTAAACGAAAAGCGTCCCGGCACGGGCTTGCGGCTGGGCTGGAGCGTTTGCAGCACTTCGGTTAGCTGAAGCGCCTCTAGCGAGAACTTGGATTCGCGGATTTTGTGCCAGACCGAGCGCGACATCATCAGCGTATGCTCGGTGCGGACTGCGCCAATTTGTTCCAAAAATTCTTCGCGCTCTGGCTGGTAGTCTGCCGAAACCAGCTGAAGCGGAGCCGGACAGTCTTGAGTCAGCCGCGCCATCTGAGCCAATAGCTCTGGGTAGAGCCAGGTGTAGGCCGGATGCACGGTGAGCTGAGCGATATGCTGCCCCACCGGCTGTTCAACGGGCTGTTCAGAGGATTGGCCATTGCGGCAGAGCTGAAGCTGGAAATAGCCGATTGCCGCCTTGCGCTGCGATTCAAACACATAGCCACTGAGCGTTTCAGTCTTGCGGAGCCAGCGCCCAAAGCCGCCCATCGACTGCAAAAAGCCAGTCTTAAAGTCAGCCAAGTGCCGATCATAGACCTGACGCACAAACGAGGGCATCGCCTGGGTATCGAGCTGGTAGAGCAGGTTGGCATCGGCGTTGCTCACAGGCAGCAGATTGGGCAAGTCAGGCTCGCGCTCGGCGATCACCTGCAACACTTCGGGCGCAATTGTCCAGTAGGTGAGATGCGCTAGCGTCTGGAAGCCATTTTGGCGATAGAGCGCCAGGGTAGACTTGTCATTGATATTGACTTCCACGAGCCAAGTGCGGGCTTCCCAAATCGCCTGGAAGCAGTGGCGCAACAGCTGCGAGCCGACATCGCTGGGCAGCGTCCGCTCAGCTGCACCCTGATCGACCAGCACTCGATCGACGCGCCAGGTGCTGCGGGTGCGGTTGAAGGGAGCCACCTGGATTAGCCCGCGCAGATGGCTGTCTTGCTCGGCCACATAGGCACGAAAAAAGTTGCGAAGCGGATTGGGAAACCAGTTGACGCATTTCAAGACGCCATACCAGCGCCGGAACTGCCGCAGCTGCTGCCCCAAGTCCACTAAATTACCGCTCTCTTCACCCGCTTCAGCTACGCCTGCGTCTTCAGCAGTTAAGCGAGCCACCTCTTCGAGATCGCGATACTGAACCGAGCGAATGTTGAGAGCGGAAGCTGGAACTGTAGGCATTGATGTCGCCATGACAGATTAAGAATGAGAGTTAAGAGTGAGGGAACGAATGCAGTTGAGCATAAAAACTCGCTTAAACCGGACGAATCAACACCAGCGGAGTCTGCTCATCGGCATTGCCAGCCGGGTTAGAGATCAAAGCCTGCTCTAGGAAGGCAGCAGAAACACCAGGACTCACTGCTAGTATCTTAACTGCTTTTAAATCGTTCACGTCTACGATCGCTGCCGCTAGCCCAGTTTCGCGCTGAATTTGATCCACCACCTGCTGCGGCTGGTCAGGCCCCAGCACCACAAACTGGTCGTAGGGCGGCAAGGTGCCCGTCACGTCATCAATCAGCCGCGCCTGCTCGCCCGCCAGCACATAAAACATCCCTGGCTTGTTCAGCAGCTTTTTGGCCAGCACTCCTCCCACAAACGCCCAAAACACGCGCCCAGCCCCAACTTGATCCACCAAACTCTGCATGCCGCAGGCGGTGGCCAAACTCGAAGTGGGCAGCAAAAACCAGCAGATGCGGCTGGCCACCCAGCCCGGACGAATTTCAGCGGGATGCCGAAACCGCCCCTGCATCAGCGCTACCGGGGTTTCGCCAATCGTCACCACATCTCCAGGCTGAGAATGCGGCAGCACATAGCGCTTCACCACCTCAACCGGCTGATCGATTTGGCTGAGCAAATGCGTGCGAATCGGCAGAATGCTGGACTGGTCGGTGGAGCGCCACTGATGCGGCTCGTTGGGGTCAGGGAACCGTAGCGGCAGCACCAGATGCTGGGTGCGCGGCAGCCGACCCTGCGGCCCATAGGTGATGTAGTGCAGCTGAATCCAGGCGGACTGGAGTTCGCTCAAGTCTGCGCCGCGCAGATCGAGCTGGAGTTCGGCGTGAGTCGGCTTTTGCTTCACAATATAGGCAAACCAGTAGCCATCGGCGCGGGCGGGCGCGTCGTAGTGGCGGGGGCTAATCTGCACCTGATGCGTGATCCCTTCTAGGCTGCCTTTTGAGAGCAAGGTGACTTCAGCCCTCAGCTCTGGCACAAAAATCTCGCGACGTTCGGTTTGGTTGGTCAGCGTCAAATTGCCCACCATCACATAGTGAGTTGAGTCCTCGGTGGCAATTTGCCAGTCGGCGGCAGTCAGCTCAAACTTGTTGCCAATGCGGCGGCGATACTGTAACTCCAAGCCCAGCAGCAGCAGTCCGGCCAGTCCAGCTAGCCCTGCTAGGGCGATTCCCAAAAATCCCATCCCCATCGTCCCTCAGCTCACAAAATAATTACTTGCGTTACTTGACTTACCTGCCAAAATCCCAGATAGACCAG
Source organism: Synechococcales cyanobacterium PMM_0073 (assembly GCA_949127695.1). Lineage (GTDB taxonomy): Bacteria > Cyanobacteriota > Cyanobacteriia > Elainellales > Elainellaceae > Elainella. The sequence goes on along the minus strand of CASBQH010000449.1, from coordinate 8,323 downwards.
TATCTCAGATGAACCAGTATCCCAGATAGCATACCAGCCCAAGCCCAACCCGCAAATCTTGAGGCTAGATTCGGCTAGATTTAAGACTTAAGATTTTAAATTTAATAACTCAGAGAGCAGAGATCCTGATTTGCGAGCTGTAATTCTGCAAGAAATGATTTATAAAGAATCGAATGGATAGCCCGATTCAAACTCAGCCAGTCAGCTCAATTCAGAACCGGATTTTGGTGGTTGATGACTCCACTGACAATCTGGCGCTTTTGTCACGGCTGCTGAGCTACAAAGGCTACAGCGTCCTGAAGGCTAGCAGTGGCCAAGCCGCCCTGACTCTGGCCGCATCAGATCCGCCTGACCTGATTTTGCTCGATATCTGTATGCCCATCATGGATGGCTACAGCGTTTGCCGCAGGCTTAAGTCTGAGGCTCAAACCCGCGAAATTCCGATTATCTTTCTCAGCGCCCTAGAGCAAGTTGAAGACAAACTCAAGGCATTTGCGGCGGGTGGTGTTGACTATATCGTCAAGCCGTTTCAGACTGCCGAAGTGCTGGTGCGAATTGAAACCCACCTGACAATTCGGCGGCTGCGCCAGGAGCTGCAAATTCAGAATCAGCGGCTGCAATACGAAATCGACCAGCGCCAGCGCACCGAAGAAAAATACCGCAGCATCTTTGAAAACTGCCTGGAGGGAATTTTTCAGCTCAGTCCTGATGGCCGCTATCTCAGCGCCAACCCCGCCTTAGCGCGGATCTACGGCTACGATTCGGTTGAAGAACTCACCGCTGCTGTAGATGTGCGGCGCAACCTGTATGCGCGTCTGGGGCGTGGGGCTGAGCTAGCTGTCTATCTCAACCGCTATGGCGAGATCTCGGCCTGTGAGTCGGAGATTTACAGCAAGGACGGCAGCAAAATCTGGATTGCCGAGACCATTCGAGCCGTCAAGACTCCAGAAGGCAAGCTGCTTTACTACGAGGGCACGGTGCAAAATATCACCGAGCGGCGGCAGGCTGAGGCTGAGCTGCGCCACCATCGGCTCGAGTCTGAGCAGCTTTTGGCTAGCATTTTGCCCCAGTCGATTGCTCAGCAGCTGAAGCGTAAGCCCGGCACAATTGCCGACAGCTTTGCCAACGTGACGGTGCTGTTTGCCGACTTGGTCAACTTCACGACTTTTTCGACTCGCGTACCGCCCAGTGAGCTAGTGCGGCAGCTCAATCAGATCTTCTCGGCTTTTGATCAGCTCGCGGAGCGGTTTGAACTAGAAAAAATTAAAACAATTGGCGACGAATATATGGTGGCAGGCGGACTCCCCAAGCTGCGCCCGAATCACCTAGAGGCCATGGCAGAAATGGCGCTGGAGATGCGGCAGGCGGTGCAGCAGTTCAAGTCTGATCTAGATGAACCGTTTCAGCTGCGGATTGGTATCCACTGTGGTCCGGTGGTGGCGGGCGTGATCGGCAAACAGAAATTAACCTATGATCTCTGGGGAGAAACGGTGAACTTGGCCAGCCGTCTGCAAACGCAGGGATTGCCGGGACAAATTCAGGTTTCTGCTGCCGTCTATGCCCAGCTATGCCAGAATTATGCGCTGGAGCCGCGTGGTACATTGCTGGTCAAAGGCTATGGCAATTTGGATACCTACTGGCTCAAATCTCGCAAGCCTAGCGCAGCAAATCAGCTCACCAAGATTTACAAATCTTAGAATCTCTAGTAATATTTTGTAACAATAAAAATCTTTCAGGCCAGCTGAGGCCAAGTTTTCACAGCGTTTTTTAGGGTTGGCTTGGGAGTCTGTCATGCAGCTAGTAAAAGTTGAGCGGATTTGTTTAATCGGTCATCTCGTCTCCATGGCGTTTGGGTTGGCCGGATTGCTCTGGGTGATGCCGCATCCAGAAGTGCTTTCTCTGATTCCGGCAGGCCAGACTCTGTTTCGCTGGAGCATGGCGGGCGGCGGTGTTGTCTATATTTTGCTGGGCACGGCGGCAGTGGCAATCTATGCCTACCGCAGCCTGGGACTAGGCCGCTGGCTGGCCTTTATGCTGCCCGCAGTCGGGCTATCGCTGAGCAGTGAGCTATTGGGCACCAGCACTGGCTTTCCGTTTGGGGACTACAGCTACCTCAGCGGGCTGGGCTACAAGATTGCCGGACTGGTGCCGTTCACAATTCCGCTCTCTTGGTTTTATCTGGGCTTGGCTTCCTATCTGCTGGCTCGCTCTGGACTCAGCGCTCTGGCGGCAAAGCGCGGGCAACAACTGGGCTGGCTGGGGCAAATCGCGGCTATTTTTCTCGGCTCGCTGCTGCTAACTTCCTGGGATTTTGTGCTTGATCCCGCCATGAGCCAGACGGCGATGCCCTTCTGGTACTGGCATCAGCCGGGAGCCTTCTTTGGGATGCCCTACCAGAATTTTGTCGGCTGGCTGGGCACGGGCGCAGTTTTTATGAGCGTGGCGGCGGCGCTCTGGGGCAAGCAGGCTCCAGCTTTGGCTCCAGCTCAGCTCAACCTGCCGCTGGTGGTCTACCTGGGCAACTTCACCTTTGCTGCTGTGATGAGCATTGGCGCGGGCTTCTGGATTCCGCTGGGGCTGGGGCTGCTGCTAGGCGTGGTTCCGGCGGTGCTTTGCTGGCGCTGGGCGCAGGCCGAACCAACGCTGCTTCAGTCAGTTCCGCCAATTGAGGCTGACAAGTCAATCGAGCGGATAGCGGCTTGATGGCAGTTGGGATCAGCGGTTTGGCGCTGCTGCTGCTGCTCGCTCAGCTTCCGGCAGTCGCAATCTTATTATCTAGGCTGCTTCAGGCTCCGCGCCGCTATCCACCGCTTCAGCCACTTCAGCCGGTTCCAGACTGGTTGGGCAAGGTGAGTGTGATTGTGCCAACGCTGAACGAAGCGGCTCGGATTGCGCCCTGCCTGTCAGGATTAGGGCAGCAAAGCTATGAGCTGCGCGAAGTGATTGTGGTAGACAGCCGCTCGACAGACGGCACGCCTGCTCTAGTCGAAGCGGCTCAGAAGCGCGATCCCCGCTTTCGGGTAATCACTGACGATCCGCTGCCGCCTGACTGGGTGGGGCGACCTTGGGCGCTGCATACAGGCTTTTTGCACAGCTCGCCGCAGAGCGAATGGATATTGGGCATCGACGCCGACACGCAGCCGCAGCCCGGACTGATTGCCAGTCTGATTGCCACTGCCGAGCAGCAAAACTACGACCTGGTTTCGCTGTCGCCGCAGTTTATTCTTAAGGACTTGGGCGAATTTTGGCTCCAGCCCGCGCTGCTGATCACGCTGGTTTACCGCTTTGGAGCCACAGGCAGCGATGCAGAGTCAGCTGAGCGCGTGATGGCCAACGGTCAGTGCTTTCTTTGCCGTCGTTCGCTGCTGGTAAAGCTATCAGGCTACAGCAGCGCCCGGAAGTCATTCTGCGACGACGTGACGCTGGCTCGCAACGCGGCTCAAATGGGCGCAAAAGTGGGGTTCTTAGACGGTGCCAAGCTGCTAAAAGTCCGAATGTATGAAGGGGCGCTGGAAACCTGGCGCGAATGGGGGCGTTCGCTCGATCTCAAAGATGCGGCCTCAGCGTCGCAAAAGTGGGGGGATTTGGCGTTTTTGATGGCAGTGCAGGGATTGCCGCTGCTGCTGACGCTTGTGAGTTTAGGCTGCCTCGGATTGGGATTTGTGACTCTGCCTGTACAGCTTCTGCTCGGACTCAACCTCAGCCTGCTGCTGATCCGCTTGGCGCTCTGCTGGGCCATTGCACCTTCCTATGATTTTGGTCAAGCCAAGGCCAGCTGGTCGTTTTGGCTATCGCCATTGGCCGATCCGCTGGCTGTCTACCGGATCTGGCTGTCTTCGAGCCGCCGCCCGACTCAATGGCGCGGTCGAAACTATGCCTTCATAAAAGGTTGATTCTATGGCAGCACCGCATCTCTGGATCGGCTTGGTCGGCAGCGGCTTAGCGGGATTATGTACCGGGATTGGCGCGCTGCCCGTGCTGTTCATCCAGCAAATTAGCCGCAATACGCAGGGCGTGATGCTGGGGTTTGGGGCAGGCGTGATGCTGGCCGCTACCTCGTTTTCGCTAATTATTCCAGGACTAGAGGCCGCTGAAGCCGCAGGTCGCAGCAGTCTTTACGCCGCATTTGCCGTGACGCTGGGAATCGGGTTGGGCACAGCTTTTCTCTGGTTCAGCAATCAATATTTCCCGCATGAGCATTTCTTGAAAGGCCGCGAAGGCAGTAACGCCAGCAATTTGAAGCGCGTCTGGCTGTTTATTATTGCGATTACGATCCACAACTTCCCGGAAGGGCTGGCGGTAGGCGTCGGGTTTGGCGGCGGCGATGTTGCCAACGGCACGGCGCTAGCGATTGGCATCGGCCTGCAAAATATCCCCGAAGGGCTGGTGGTGGCGCTGTCGCTGCTGGCCGAGAGCTATACCAAGCGCGAGGCAATTTTAATTAGCCTGCTGACCGGGCTGGTTGAACCCGTAGGTGGCTTAATTGGCGCGGCTACAGTGGCAATTTCGGGAGCGGTGCTGCCCGTAGCGATGGGCTTTGCGGCGGGAGCCATGCTGTTTGTGATCAGCGACGAAATTATTCCAGAGTCGAATCGCCTGGGCTATGAGAAGGCGGGCACGCTGGGTCTGATGGTCGGGTTTGTGCTAATGATGCTGCTAGATGTGACGCTGGGATAGCCTCAATCCGGCTACAGCGCCCACACCGCCCACAAAAACTGCCCACAAAAACTGCCCACAAAAACTGCCCACAAAAAAGAGGAACAGTCGCTCAGCTCTGGTCTTTCAACCGAAAGCATTCCGCAAACTCTCCCTCTCGCAGCATTCATTCACCTGTGACTCTAAAGTATCAATCGGGTTTGTCAATCTTGTGGTTGAGAAATGACGGTGAGATGACAAATTGAGCGGCTCTGAGAGAAAATTCAAGGGCTATGTGATGCGCTTTGACAAAGAGATCAAACTCAGATGCAGGGCTGCTGCATCCATAACTTACTCCATAACTTTCCTCAATTTATCGTTATCGACCCAACTGAACAGAGCGCCTAAATTGAAGGAGTCCTGAGAGAGCAAATAAATTACATAACTCTACTCATTCACTTTCAAGGAGTCACAATCATGTTTCGTCAAACTGGATTTTCGATTGCGCTAACGCTGTTGACATTGAGTACAGTAGCGACCGGAGCTGCCGAAGCTTACTCTCGCGGTGGGCATCGCGGTGGATATCGTGATGGGCATCACGGCGAGTATCGCGGTGGGCATCATGGGCAACAGTGGTACTGGCGATGCTCTCGCAACTATCCCAAGCCTATCTGCTACAGAGTCCGACGCTAAGCGCTACGGTGCGATACGGTTCATCTAGCCGTCGCTTACTGCTGTAGCTCTTGACCACAGATCAAATGCCAAACCTTCACGGCCAGGATTAGCTGTTTCACGCGCAGATTACTGAGCTGAACTCAGACTCAATCCTGGCCTACAATTTTATTCTCCTCAATCAAAACTAAGGCTAGCTATACTGCTCGGTTGAGGCAACCTCCAGATTAAACAGCGTCCGCAGCGTTTGCATTGCCTGTCGTCGCGCCTCAATATCCTGCTGGGCGCGCAGCTGTACCATCGGCTCATGCAGAATTTTGTTGACGATGCCGCGCGTCAGGGCTTCGACGATTTCCTGATGCTTTTCGCCAAACTCAGAGCCGAGTCGAGAGAGCGCTTTTTCCAGCTCCTGCTCCCGGATGGCCTCCACTTTGTCACGCAGATCGCTGATGGTCGAAACCGTCTCCAGCGAACGCCACCAGACCTCAAAGGCTTCGACTTCTTGATCGAGAATCACCTCAGCTTCCATTGCCATTTGGCGACGGCTCTCCTGGTTTTGCGCCACGACGGCCTTCAGATCATCGACGTTAAACGCCTGCACGTTCGGCAGTTCATTTACGTCAGAATGCACGTTGCGCGGCACGGCAATGTCAAACAGCTGGAGCGAATGATGCGCCTCCAGCACGGCTTCTAGCTTGGCGCGATCCAGCAGTGGCTCGGTGGCGGCAGTGGCCGTAAACACCAGATCTGACTCCAGAATCACCGTCATCATGTGGGGCAGGGTGCAGAGCCGCAGCTCCACCTCTTTGAACTGCTGCGCCAGCTCGCGTGCGCCTTCAATCGAGCGGTTGACGACGCAGATTTGGGTTGCGCCTTTGGAAATCAAATGCTGCACGACCAGCCGCGCCATTTTGCCCGCGCCGAGTAAGGTAATTCGGCAGCCTGCCAGATTATCGGTTTTGAGATGCGCTAGCTCGACGGCGGCGGAGCTGATTGAAACTGCGCCTGTGCCGATGCTGGTTTCGGTGCGGACGCGCTTGCCTGCGGTGATTGCCTGCTTAAACAGATGATTTAAGTGCCGCTTGATGCCGTTGTACTGCTGGCCAATTTTATGCGTATGCTTCACCTGCGACAGGATCTGGCCTTCGCCCAGCACCAGGCTGTCTAGCCCTGCCGAGACACGCATCAGGTGCATCACGGCATCTTGGTGCAGCAGAATAAACAAATAGGGCCGGAGCTGATGGAGCGGCAGCTTGGCATAGTCGGCCAAAAACTGCGTCACTTCGCGCACGCCTTGGTCGGTTTCGCGCACCACCACGTAAACTTCCAGCCGATTGCAGGTGCTGAGGATGGTGGCCTCTTCGACATGCGGAAAGCTGCATAGGTGGGCAATCGCGGCTTCCATCTGGGGCGTGGGGATGCTGAGTTTTTCCCGCACTTCTACTGGAGCCGTTTTGTGACTCAAACCGACGACGATAATATTCATCCTTTCTCCCAAAGCATCTTAATCTGCGAACTGAGGCGATCTGGAGCTAATCAGGCAATGAACGCTGTAGCTACTTTCTAATGTATTGATTTATTCAAGCCTACCAACTCTCTGTCCCTCGCTGAAGATCTATAGAAGCCATTGGCCAACTTGAGGGCGTAAATTTTTGTGAATGCAGGTCTACAGGCAATTCGAGGATGGCAACGGCCTCAAACCAAAAAAGACGCTGAAGATCAGCGCCTCTGGAAAGCTTAATTTTTCTTAGCTTCTGGCTCCAGTCCTAGCGTAGCGAAATATACTTCGGCTTATCGTCTACCAGGTGAATCGTATCGACAAAGCGAGCCGTATTCGACTGGCTAGAAATCACCAGCGTCTCTGTCCGCACGCCGCCCTTGAAGAAGCGCACGCCTTCCATGACGTTGCCGGAGGTGATGCCGCAGCCTGCAAACAGCACATTTTTGCCAGAGGCCAGCTCGTCGGCGTTGTAGACTTTATCGACATCGGTGATGCCGGACTCTTTTAGCCGCGCCAGGTTTTCTTCTTTGGTCTTGTTCGCCCATTCTTTGGTGCGGACAATGGCTGGGTCATAGATTAGCTGCCCCTGGAAGTGAGCCCCCAAGCAGCGCAATGCCGCCGCCGAAATCACGCCTTCGGGAGCCGCGCCAATCCCCATCAGCGCATGGATATTCGTGCCCGAAAAGCCGCAGTTGATCGCCGCACCCACGTCGCCATCGCTGATCAGCTGCACCCGCGCTCCGGCCTGCCGGATTTCGGCAATCAGGTCGTCGTGCCGCTCGCGCTTCATCACCACCACCACCAGCTCGTCAATGGCGCGGTCGAGGCATTCGGAGAGAATTTTTAGATTTTCGGTGGCTGATTTGTTAATGTCAACTTTGCCTTTGGCCAACGAAGGAGCCGCTAGCTTTTTCATATAAAAGTCAGGAGCAGCAAACAGTCCGCCTTTTTCGGAGATTGCCAGCACCGCCATTGAACCGGGCTGGCCGTAGGCGCAGAGGTTGGTGCCTTCGCAGGGGTCAACCGCGATGTCGATTTCCAGCAGCTCTTCCAGGTTGCAAAAAGTGGCCGCATCCGGCTGGGTGCAAACGCCGACTTCTTCGCCAATGAACAGCATCGGCGCTTCGTCGCGCTCGCCTTCGCCAATCACAATCCTGCCGCGCATGTGGATTTTGTTCATCCGCTCGCGCATGGCTTCCACGGCCACCCGATCGGCTTCGTTCTTGTCGCCTTTGCCCATCAGCCGCGCTGAGGCAATTGCCGCCTGTTCTACAACTTCAATAATTTCTAAACCGAGTGTCGATTCCACCGGATAGTCCCTCCCGACTGCGTTGTTTGAGTCTAGGCATTGTTGCCTACTTTAAGACTTTATCAGGAGTCGGGATCAGTCGCGCATCGGATCAGCCGGGGTCAGGCTTCAAATCTTTGGCTAGAGCTATGCATAAACTCGTAGAGCATCCCACTGCAATAAGCATTAGACTTTAGCGATATGCACAGATGTACATACTACAATTG
>CASBQH010000448.1 GCA_949127695.1 Synechococcales cyanobacterium PMM_0073 | reverse complement strand
TTCCTTTTGATTGAGTCGAAGCAAAGTATTGGGGCAACCTGCGGGGGCAAAGGGGCTGCGGGCAGGGGTTTGAGCAACAGTGGCCACAAGCGTTGAATATCGTAGCGCAATCTGACCAGCCGATCGCTAAAACAGCGCTCCGTTAAAAACATGAGCTGATATCGTCACTTTTGGGGTGATTTTCCTGTGAATTTCAGATATTTTCCTGATAGTCGCTCAGAACGGCCTAATAGCAAAGCATGATAGAGAGATAGAAGCCCAGGCAGCAAGCCCAGACAGTAAGCCCAGACAGTAAGCCCAGTACCCAGACAGTAATAATGTCTATCCTAAGACGAGGCAGATAGGTTAAGCAGCTATGAAAACGGTTTTGATCGTTGAAGATGATTTGATTAACGCGCGGGTCTTTTCCAAAATTTTGACCAAGCGAGGGGGGCTAGAGGTGAAGCATACCGAAAATGTCGATGAGGTGATGAAAATCGCCTATGCCAGAGAGGCCGACATTATTTTGATGGATGTCTCGCTGTCGCACAGCATGTATCAAGGCAAACCGGTAGACGGCATCAAAATTACCCAAATGCTGAAGGCCGACCCAGAAACCGCCAATCTGCCGATCATTTTGGTGACGGCACACGCGATGGAAGGCGACCGCGAGAATTTCTTGCAGCAGAGCGGAGCCGATGACTATATCTCCAAGCCTGTTGTGGATCATCAGCAGTTTGTGAACCAGATTGTGGCACTGCTGCCCAAATAGGTTGAGTTGTCATGAGTCGTAAAATAGGGGCTAGCTTCACGCGGATCTCATAGAAATAGTACATAAATACTATTTTGCCAGATCTTTGCTAGTTTGACTCGCCCGATTCAAGGCCCCACCGTCACGATAATCAGATCTTCTGGGCGAATCAAATCCTGGATGGCCTGCTGCACCTGCTCTGGCGTGACGGCCTCAATTCGCTGCGGAAACTCCCGGATTTCTTCCGGGCCGAATCCATAGACCTGATTGCTGAGAATGCTGGCTCCCACGCTGCTGAGGCTGGCTAAGCCGACTGCATAGCTGCTGGTAATTGCGCGCTGGGCAGCGGCGATTTCGGCGGGGGTGAAGCCCTCAGCCTGCACCTGCTTCAGCAGCGCAATCGTGCTGTCAATGGCATTCTGCGTATCTTCAGGCGCGGTCTGCATCTCAATGATAAAGGCTTCGGGCTGCCGTCCGGTTTGCAGGTAGCTAGAAATGCCGTAGGTCAGCCCCAAACGGTCGCGGATTTCAGTGCCCAAGCGGCTAGAGAGCGTGTCGCCGCCCAAAATTTGGTTCATCACCCGCGCGGCATAGAGGCGTGGATCGGTGCTATTGAGGCCGCCGTAGTAGCCCAGATAAGTGACTGCCTGCGCTTTGCCGGGAAGCGAGCGCTTGAGTCTGGCGGGCTGGGGCTGTACTTTGGGAAATTGCAGCGGCGCGGCTTGGCCTTTGGGCTGCCATGCCCCTAGCTCGCGGTTCAGCAGCGCCTCTGCCGCAGCAGGCTCAAATCGCCCCACCAGCGAGATCACGGTGGATTTGGGCTGGTAGTGGCTTTGGTAAAAGTCAACTACATCAGACTGTGTAATCGCCTTGAGCGAGGCGGCAGTGGGAAAGTGATGGTAAGGATGGCTATCCGGATAGACCTGCTGCTGAAATAGCTCCACCGCCAGCGAACCCGGATCATCCGCAATGGCTTGCAGGCTCGAAAGCTCCTGCTGGCGGGTGAGTTCAAGCTGGTCGGTGGGAAAGCTGGCCTGTTGCAGCACTTCGGCTAGGGTTTGCAGCAGCAATGGCAGCTCGCCGTCAAGGCCATCGCCGGAAAAAGCAACGCCCTCGCGGCTCGCGCCGAAGCCCAAGCTTACCCCTTGATCTTCAAGCTGGGTGGCCAGTTCTAGCGCGGTTTTTTGGGCAGTGCCGTTCATCAGGTTATCGGCGGTGAGGCTAGCCAATCCGGCTTTATCAGGCGAATCAAACGCTGAACCTGCCTCAATCCAGCCGTTGAGCGTCACAGTCGGCGTGCTGTCGTCAGGCAACAGCAGCACGGTGATGCCATTGTTGAGCCGCAGAACGCTGGGCAACGCCTGTGAGCTAACGTGAGTCGCATCGCTGAGGGTGGGCAAATAGCGGGCAATTTCAGCCGGATCGACGGGCTGGCCAGGGCTGAAGTTTTCCACCGTGCGGCCACCGCTGGGATCTGCGCCCGTCTGTGTACCAGTTTGGGCGTCGGGCTGCGTCGGCTGAAAAAAGCCAACCGTGCGCTGAGCTGGATCAAGATAGGTCTGGGCAACGCGCTGAATATCCGATACCGACACTCTCTCAATCGCGGCCAAGTAGCGGTCGCTGTAGCGATAGTCTCCGGCCACCAGCTCGCTGTAGGCCAACTGGCTGGCCTGACTGGCAATATCCTGGTTGCTAAATATCACCGAAGTTTTAAGCTGAGTTTTAGCGCGCTCCAGCTCGGCTTCAGACACGCCCGTTTGCCGCAGGGTTTCGATTGCCTGCTGTAAAACCCGATCAACCTGGGCAATTTCCTGTCCCGGCGCTGCATCTGCGCTCACTTCGTACCAGCCTAGATCGATCAGTTCTGAAGCGTAGCTGCCAACGCCGCTCGATAGCCCCGACTCCACGAGCGCCTGATAGAGCCGAGCGCTGCGTCCGCCTGTCAAAATTGCATCCATCAGATCGATGGCAGGCACATCTGGGTGATTAATCGCGGGCAGTGGATAAACCGCAGTCAGCAGCGGCGAGCTGCCCGGTTCTGTTAATAAAATCGGCTGGGCGTTCTGCGGCTTAGCCAGCGGTGGATGCAATGGCTCGCTAGGTTTTTCCTGCTGCGCCAAACTGCCAAAGCTGGCTCGCACTTTGGGCAGCAGTGACTCGGTTTCAAAATCACCCGTGATTACCAGCGTGGCGTTACTGGGGCGATAATATTTCTGATAATGCGCTTTGACGGCCTCAACGGTGAATTTCTCTACGTCCGCTTTGGTGCCGCCCACCGGAAAGCCGTAGGGATGATTGGGCAGCGCCGCCTGCATCACCGCTCGGCTCAGCCGATAGTCAGGGCTGTTTTCGTAGCCCTGCAATTCAGAAATTACGACGCGCTGCTCGCTCTGAAGCTTTGGGCTGTCAATCACGGTGTTCACCATCCGGTCGGCTTCGAGCAGCAGGATTGCATCAAGCTTGTCGCTTTCGACGGTGTTGAAGTAAGCCGTCTCGTCATAGCTGGTGAAGGCGTTGAACTGACTGCCTAGCGCGCTAAAAAATCGGCCAAACTGAATCGGGCGGCTGGCTGTGCCCTTAAACATCAAATGCTCTAGCTGATGCGAAATGCCGTTTTGGCCTGCGATTTCGTTGCGTGCCCCAACTCGATACCAGACCTGAACGCTGACGACAGGCGCAGTGTGAATCTTTTTGGTGATGACAGTTAAACCGTTGTCGAGTATGATTTTCTGAACGCCTGTGCTAATGGCTAAATCGCTGGATTCATCAGCGGCCAAATTAGCAGGTGCAGCAGCGCCCAAATTTGAGAACCCAACAATGCCAAACAAAAAGCAGCAGAATAGGCTGATTAGCAGCACCGAAGGAGCAGAAAGTTTCATACAAAGCAGCGCCAGAAAATAAGGCTTGCTCTAGTTTGGCGGATCTTGACGGCTTCTGGGCAAATTTTTAGCAGGACACTTGACGCCGATCAGCAGTTTTGAGTTATATTAAACCAAGCGCTCGTTATAAAAGATCATGCCCAAAATCGTAGATTCAGAGCAATATCGCAAAGAGTTGCTGCATCAATGCTTTGATTTGCTGGCAGAAAAAGGCTATGCCAATGTCACCACACGCCAGTTGGCTCAGTTTTTGAACATCTCAACTGGTGCACTGTACCACTATTTCCCCAGCAAAAAGGCGCTGTTTGAGCAGCTCGTTGAGGAGATGAGCCAGCAGGACGTGCAGATGTTGCAGGCTGTAGCAGCAGGAAACAAAACTTTGCCGCAGCGGGTTCGCCTGCTGGGAGAGCTTTTAGTGGAACGGGAGGACTATTTCGTGAAGCAAGCTGCTCTATTTGTCGATTTCTATCGGCATACGGAGATAGCAGAAACTCTCAACAATCCGGTGTTTGAACGAATTGATCAACAGTATCAGCAGGTGATGATGACAGTCCTGGGATTATCTGAGCCTAAGGTAGCGCGATTTGTTTGGACGCTGATAAATGGGGTGCTGATTGAGCAGGTGGAAGGTGCAGCCGGACTCTCCTTTGCGGCGCAAATCGACCTGCTCACCGATATGCTAATCGCGTATTTTGAAAAGCACGGATCGTAGCGAATCCGAAGATGCGTCTATGAGCGGCTGTATTCAAAGGGAGGTAATTTTGCTAATTATTTTATAACGAGCGTTCGGTTTATTATGTAAACAAGCATCACGAAATGGAGGAATATGGCGATGAATTTTGACTTGCCGCCTGAGTTGAATTGGATTACGCAGCATCTAGAGCAGTTTGCAATTTTGATGCTGGTAATCATTGTGGTTGAAGTCGCAATCGATTTTGTGGCGAATCAGAGACGAGACTACCGAGAAACGATGGCTAATTTTGCTGTGGGTGTTGTGCATGAGCTGCTTAGCGACACAATCGCTATCGTCTTCATTTATGTCGGACTCTCTTACTTCTCAGCCTTCAGCCCCTTTAGTATTCCAATAAATATCTGGACAATTTTGCTAGCTATTCTAATTGGCGATTTCTTGTATTACTGGAATCACCTTGCTGAACATCGCATTCGCATTCTTTGGGCGCACCACAGCGTGCATCACAGCTCTACTGATTTCAATCTCTCAGTGGCGCTGCGTCTGGCTTGGACTGAAGATTTCATTCTGTGGATTTTTTATATTCCGATGGTGCTGGTTGGATTTCACCCGCTGGTCGTGCTGCTATCGCTCGAAGTGATTGGGCTGTATCAGGTCTGGATTCACAATCAAAAAATTGGCCGGCTAGGCATCTTGGATGAGTTTTTGAATACGCCCTCGCTGCATCGCGTCCATCACGGGGCAAATTCACAGTACATCGACAAAAACTATGGTGGCATTCTGTCAATTTGGGACAAGCTGTTTGGCACCTATGAGCCTGAGCAGGAAAAAGTTGTCTATGGACTCACGCAGAATATTCAAACGCAAAATCCTATTAAGATAAATCTGTTTGAGTATTTTAGAATCTGGTCGGACATCAAGCAGTCTCGAACCTTGGCTGAAGCCTTGAGGCGTATTTTTGGCTCGCCGGACTGGCAGCCGCGCCAGAGGCCATAGCTACATCTACTCAAACTGCTGCGCTTGCTCCGACCATTGCTTCACCTCCAATGCCTGCCCGCGTTTAACCAGCAGCATGGCGCGATTGGCCGCAGCCGCCAGCCCAACCAAACTCTGATCCGGCTGTTGCAGATCGCTGTAGAGCAGCTTTTGATCCGAAAAAATCACGGTTCGCAAGTCACCTGCATCCGGCTCCAGCGTCAAAACCGCCTCTGGGGTTTGATCACCCGTCAGCTCCAGATACTGCACCGACCATGCCCCAATCGTCGCCAGCGGATCGGCCTCTGGGTCAGGCACCAGACGCGCCGCCACTAAAGCCTGCCAGAGCTGCGGCAACAGCGGCTTCCAGTCAGGCTGCTGCATCAGAGCGCTGAGCGTTATGCTGCCTTGAGGCTGAAGCCAAGTGACGTTGGGCGTGACAGCCACCAGAGTAGTCGGCTGAGCTGTGGCAGGCAGGGCAGCTCCTAGCCCCAGCAGCGAGAGTCGGCCAGCGGTAAGCTGCGTCGCTTTAATTGTTAGCGGTATGGTTTGCAGCTGTGCCGCACCTTGCCAAACCACCAGCTGAAGCGGATTAGCCGCTGTGAACGCTTGCGCTGCAATCAGCTTTGAGGCGGCTGGCGCGACTGGCTTCTGCCACTGCTGCCCCACTTGCAAGTTCTGCACTTCAACTTGATACCAGCGCTGCTGAGCGGGCGGGGCGGCAGTCATGGCAACTGTCTTGACCAGCGGCGACCAGTCCTGCATCTGTACGGCAGGCAGTGGCTGCACCAGTGCCACTAAGCCTAGCGGCTCGGCTGCGGTTGGAGTTGGGCTGGGTAAAGCCGCTGGTGCAGTCTCCGGGTTGAGTTTAGCCAAAATAATCTGCATCGACTGCGTTAATTCTGGCGTGACGCTGGGCTGTTTGCGAAGCCAGCTCAGCGCCTGCTGCTGATTTTGCCGCACTGAGAGAATCAGCGTTGCCCAGGCTTGCAAATCGGCCTGCTTGGCGT
>CASBQH010000447.1 GCA_949127695.1 Synechococcales cyanobacterium PMM_0073 | reverse complement strand
GCTTACTTCTTTGAGACGGCGAAGCAGGTGGATCGGCTGTTGGCGGCGGTTTAAGTGTTGCTTGGTTGAGAGAGATCTGGGCTGAGAACCGAGGCTTTCTTGGGGGCGCTTGCCCCCAAACCCCCGGCAGGGGACGAAACTCGTCCCCTACAACCCCTTGGTACTTGCTGATCTGTGGGTAACAAAGTTCCGCTTCGCTCTGTGAGGTGCCTGATGTGACCCTCCGCGACGCGAGGCCAGAAACCCGCGATAGATTTTTTTGCTACGCAGATCATAGAGTGCAGCCAAACAACGCCATACCCTATCTCTGGCGCTCACAGTCACGACACTTTGTCGGGGTTGTAGGGGACGACAGCGTCCCCTGCCGGGGGTTTGGGGGCGAGCAGCCCCCAAGTCTTTCGGCTCGGCTCCCCAGATCTCTCCAACAACCCCCAAACCTTCTAGCTAGCTAGAGAGCTTCACAGCCCGCTCAGCCCCCACCGACTTCAACGTATTCACCTTCGTCGCCAGCCCAACAGCCTGCAACAGCCGAATCATTATCCAAGTCGTATCAATCTCCCACCAGCGCCAGCCCGACTGCGCCGAATGCGGATAAGCATGGTGGTTATTATGCCAGCCCTCACCATAGGTCAACAGCGACACCCACCACAGATTCCGCGACCCATCCTCAGATGCAAACGTGCGGTATCCCCAGCGATGCGTTGCCGAATTCACAAACCAAGTCGAATGCCAAATCAGCACCGCCCGCACAAAAATCCCGTAGATCACAAACGACCAGCCGCCCAGCGCATAAAGCAATAGCCCCAACGGCACCTGCAACACCAAAAAATTCCGATTCAACCAGCGATAAAACGGCTGCCGCATGAGGTCTTGAGCAAACCTGCCATAATGCGCCTCTTCAAACGCCTCCGGCGTCGGATACAAAATCCACAGCCAATGGCTCCACCAAAACCCCCGCTGCGCCGAATAAGGATCCTTCACCAGATCTTCGGTGTGAGCATGATGCTGTCGATGCCCCGCCACCCAAAAAATCGGCCCGCCCTGAATCGCCAGCGCCCCAATAATTGCAATCAAGTATTCCAGCGGCTTCGGCACCTTAAAACTGCGATGACTCAGCAGTCGGTGATAGCCCAAACAAATCCCAATCCCGCCGCAGAGCCAGTGCAGCAGCACCGCCACCCCCAAAGCCGACCAGGAAAAAAACCAGGGAGCCAGCAGCGCCAGCGCGTGAAAAACCCCAAAAAAACCAACGTTTACCCAGTTCAGCGCCGGTTTGGGAGCGGTCAGTGAAGTCATAGAAAAATCCTTTTAGCCTGTGACTCTAGAATAACGACTGTTATAGTAATGCAAGCATCACTTGCACAAAATTATGCTAGCAGCCTTATCTGTAAAATGCAAGTAGCGCTTGCATCAGATTTTTCAATCCTTTACCCAGCTCCGCTCCCCCAGTTCTGCCCGATCCGGCTGATTCGCCTATGTCCCCTCAATCCACGCGCCAGCGCCTGATCCAAGCCGCGCTAGAGCTATTTGTCGCCCAAGGCGTTAGCACCACCACCACCCGCCAAATTGCCGCCGCCGCCGAGGTCAACGAAGTCACGCTATTTCGGCAGTTTGGCAACAAATATGGGCTACTCTTGGCCGTGATCCAGGAATCCACCCCTTTCACCCATCTCAGCCAAGCCCTCCGCCAGCGCCTCACCTCTGCCAGCCATTTTGACCAAGCGCTAATGGCCTATGCCAATCTCTATCTGCGCTCACTGGAGCAAGTACCCGAACTCATTCGCTCTTTAATTGGCGAGGCCAACCAGTTTCCGCCCGAAAACCGCGAGGCGCTAGGCCAGCGGCTCACCGAAGCCACTCAGGTACTCACGCAATATCTGGCTCAGGTGATTGAGCAAGAAGAACTTAGCCCAACGCTGCCACCCCAAAAGCTCGCCAGCCTGCTGAATGGACTGCTGCTCGGCTATGCCGCCATTGAGTTTACCAGCGAGTTCCATCAGCTCTGGCAAGACCGCGACGACTTTTTACAAGGACTCGTGCAGCTTTTTTTGAGCGCAGTTGTCGCGCCAGCCAGCTCAATCTCTGCTTCAGAATCAGCCGAAATCCGCGATTTGCCCGCGCCCATCGTGCAAGAAGTTTTGCAGCAAGCGCGCAAGGCCAGCAGCCAAGACTACGCCCTTGCCTATTTACTGTTTGCCACCGGACTCTCGCCCGACGAACTCGCCAGCCTGCAACGCTCCCAGCAGATCAGCAGCAGCCAGCAGCATTTGCTGCAAGTCGTCACTCCCAGCGGCAGTCGGCAAGTGGTGGTCAACCAATGGATCGCTAGCAGTCGCTACGGTTCCTACAGCAACAACCCGCTGACCAAATGGCTCAAGAGCCGCAAAGATCACCATCCTGCGATGTTTCTGGATGAACATAATCAGCCGATGACTGCCGCAGCCATTGCTCACCGCTGGCAAGATTGGACAGCCGATCTGCTAACTCTAGATAGACAGCCGCCTGCTCTAATTCAGGCAGCGCAAACCTGGGCAATCGAAATGCTGATGCGCGGCATGACGCTGGAAAACCTCAGCCTTCTGACTGGACAAGATCAAGCCCAGCTTCAGCCCTACGCCCGTCGCGCCCGTGAGAAGGCCGCCATTGAGCAAGCAATTCTGCTCGACCGCCGCAGCCCCAAACCAAATTCTGCGCCAGATGTTCATTAGTTGATCAACCTGCCGTATAATACATTTGTTCTATCAAAAGGACAGTAATTATGGCAGTCAACCCGATTCCCGATGACTATCAAGCCGCTATACCTTATTTGATCGTGAACGAAGCCAATCAGGCGATCGAGTTTTACAAACAGGCGTTTGGGGCGGTCGAATTAATGCGGCTAGCTGCTCCTAGCGGCAAGATTGCCCATGCCGAAATCGCGATTGGCAAAGCGCGAGTGATGCTGGCGGACGAGTTCTCAGAGATGGGCTGTCAGAGTCCGCAGACGCTAAACGGGACGCCAGTCACCCTGATGCTCTATGTCGAAGATGTCGATGCTCAGTTTGGTCAGGCAATGGCTGCTGGAGCGACAGCCGTGCGCCCGGTGGAGGATCAGTTTTATGGCGATCGGGCTGGCACATTGGCTGATCCATTTGGTCATCTTTGGATGCTAGCGACTCATATTGAAGATGTCGCCCCTGAAGAACTCCAGCGCCGATTTAGCAGCTATGCAGCGGCATAAAGACGCTAAGCCAAGGCACTTCAAGCGGTAGAATGGGGGACATTTAATTTCCGGTACTCCCCTATGGCTTCAGTTTCAAGCTGCATGGAGGCGCTGCGCGATCGCGGTCAATGCGCCCTGATTCCGTTTATCACCGCTGGCGACCCCGATTTGCAGACTACGGCTGAGGCGCTGAAATTGCTCGATCGCAGTGGCGCAGATCTGATTGAGCTGGGCGTGCCCTATTCTGACCCGCTCGCCGATGGCCCGGTGATTCAGGCGGCAGCCACCCGCGCTCTGGCCAAAGGGACTCGCCTCGATAGCGTGTTGGAAATGCTCAGCGCCGTCAGCCCCAGCCTCAAAGCGCCAATTGTGCTGTTTACCTACTACAACCCGATTCTGAATCGCGGCCTTGAGCAGTTTTTCAAAGATATTGCCGCCGCCGGAGCCAAAGGACTAGTTGTGCCGGATCTGCCGCTAGAAGAAGTGGAGCCAGTCTCGCAGGCGGCGGCAGCGTTTGGGATTGAGATTATTTTGCTGGTGGCTCCCACCACGCCCCAATCCCGCTTTGCCACCATTGCCGAACGCACGCAGGGCTTTTTGTATCTGGTCAGCGTCACGGGCGTCACGGGGATGCGAACCAAAATTGAGTCACGAGTGCAGGAATTGATTACCGATCTGCGCGGCGTCACCGATAAGCCGATTGGCGTTGGGTTTGGCATTTCTGAGGCGAGTCAGGCCAAACAGGTGATGGAATGGGGTGCGGATGCGGTAATTGTCGGCAGCGCTTTTGTTAAACGACTGGCCGAAGGCTCACCCGATCAGGGGTTGAAGACGATTGAGACCTTCTGCCGCAGCCTCAAGGCCGCCATCTCCGAGTAAGGTCTGGTCAGCTATTTATAACCCCTGGTGGAGGGCATTGAGCCAAATTACGGTCTTAACTGGACTGGAGCTGTAGAAGTGACAGGCCGCAGCGCGCCTCAAAGCGCAGTCAAGGTCAAGGCCAGTAATCAAGGCCAGTAACGCTCTGGGTGGCTTTATCGGCATCAACCGCGATATTTTTGACGGCGATTATCAATCAGGACTGCATTAGCTGATTAGCCAACTCATTATGCTTTTCAACCAAGACAGGCAGTTCAACCGTTAGCAACATTCCCTGATCGACAATCTTTTGGCCGTTAATAAAGCTGTAATCTACCGCATTCACCTGACAAAAAATCAGAGCTGCAACCGGGTCATGCTGAGCGCCTGCTAGCTCAGGTCGATCTAGATTCACCGCAATAAAATCAGCCGACATCCCGGGCGCGAGATATCCAATATCATCTCGCCCCAAGACTTTTGCGCCGCCCCGCGTCGCCAATTCCAACACATCCCGTGCGGTCATGGCGGCAGCATCTAGCTCGCGGACTCTGGCCATCAGAAAAGCAGTGCGGGCTTCGTTGAGTAGATTTGAGCCATCGTTTGAGGCTGAGCCATCCACGCCCAAGCCGACTGGCACCTGATGATTCAGCATTTTGCGAATCGGAGCCATGCCGCTAGCCAGTCGCATATTGCTGCAAGGACAGTGCGCCACGCCAGTTCCGGTTTTGCCAAACTGCTGAATCGCCCGGTCGTCTAGCTGCACGCAGTGCGCGTGCCAAACATCTGTGCCCAGCCAGCCCACCGACTCTGCATAGTCACCCGGCGTCATGCCAAAAGTTGCCAAGCTGTATTCAATATCTGACTTATTTTCGGCCAGATGAGTATGCAACCGAATACCGGGATATGAACGCGCTAGCGCCGCCGATTCACGCATTAGATCGGGCGAGACGGAGAACGGTGAGCAGGGAGCCAGGGTAATTCGCAGCATTGCATGGCGAGTATTGTCATGATACTGCTCAATTAGGCGCTGGCTATCTTGCAAAATATCTGCCTCTCGCTCCACCACCGAGTCGGGCGGCAGTCCCCCCAGGCTTTGACCCACGCTCATACTGCCGCGACTGGCGTGAAACCGCAGCCCAACTGCCTGCACGGCTGCTATTTCGTCATCCAGCCTGCTGCCGTTTGGATAGATATAGAGATGATCGCTGGCTGTGGTGCAGCCTGACAAAATTAGCTCCGCTGCGGCCATTTGGGCGCTGACCGCAATTGCTTCTGGGGTAAGCCTTGCCCAGATTGGATAGAGCGTTTGCAGCCAGTTGAATAGGTCGCAGGTTTGGGCGGCAGGGACAACCCGCGTTAGCGTCTGGTAAAAGTGATGATGGGTATTCACAAGACCGGGCAGCACCAGATATCGATCCTGTAAGTCCAAAACTTCGTCTGCGGTGGTGGGTAGCTCTAGGGTGGTTCCCACCTGCTCTACGACATTATCCCGAACAAACAGCGCCGCACTGCGGATTTCGCGCCGCGTTGCGTCCATTGTCGCTAGCGTATGAATATTCTTGACTAATAAAGTAGACATACAGTTCAGAAATGCAGAATATACTTGGTCTACAGCAGTGATGTCACAGCAGATGTATCGCGGCTGACAATCTATGCCAAACCACGCAGATCTAGCCCGAACAACATGACAATTTCAACTTCTCCAATTCAGCTCAGCGCCATCTACATTTACCCCGTCAAGTCCTGTCGCGGCATTGCCCTACCTGCCGCCCAGCTCGACGACTGGGGGCTAAAATTTGACCGCAACTGGATGGTAATAAACGCTGCCGGACGATTTCTCTCGCAGCGTGAACTGCCACAGATGGCGCTGATTCAGACCGCAATTGGAGCTGAAGCACTAGAGCTAAGCGCGCCCGGACAGCCGCCTTTACAAGTGCCGTATGATTATCTAGGCGAACCGCTGAGCGTGCAGATCTGGGACGACTCAACGCAGGCAATTGACCAAGGCGAGGCGGCAGCAGCCTGGTTTAGCGAGATACTGGAGCAGCCAGTGCGGCTAGTCAAAATTGGCGCAGGCTACAGTCGGCCTGTCAAGCCCACTCAGATTGCCGCCAGTCAGGTCAGCTTTGCCGACGGCTATCCGCTGCTGCTAATCTCTGAAGCCTCGCTGGCCGATCTGAACCAGCGCCTGCCTGAATCACTGCCAATGAACCGCTTTCGCCCAAATCTGGTGGTTTCAGGCTGCGACGCCTATGCCGAAGACCGCTGGCAGCAGATTCAGATCAACGGAGTTGGCTTTAGCCTAGTCAGCGCCTGCGAACGCTGTGCCATTACCACGACCGATCAAGCTATCGGCAGCCGCAGAGGCGCAGAACCGCTAAAAACGCTGGCCACCTATCGTCGTAACGCTGGGGGCGTAATTTTTGGTCAGAATCTGGTGCATCACGGCCAAGGCGAGCTAGAAGCAGGTAGCCCCGTCGAAATTTTGCAATAGTCGGGGGCGAGTTAGGGGGGAGTTAGGGGCAATTCGCCGGAACAACAGAGTCTGTCGCTGTAGTTCTGAATATCTTCACAGCCAGTTGGGCTAGATCAAAGTAGCCTGCTAGCTCTTGTAGATCGGGCTCCTCGTTCCTCTCGTCACGCTGCCAAAATGATTACTGATCCTGCCATCCTTCATAGATATCGCGAGGCGATTGAGCAAGCATACTGTGCCTTATTGATTAACTTGATTCCATCTGTGCCAGCGTTTAATGACAGGCAGTTGGCAACGTTTGCGAATCAAGGACTCTCTTGGCAGTCAAAGGCAGCGCTGGACGATCAGTTAGCGAGCTACGGCCTCGACGCGGATGAGGCAAATGCCCAGCAGCGCGAAGTCTGCCAATCAATGCTCAGCTATTTGAGAATAGCCCGCTTTATTCAGAATTTGAACTCTCTGCCGGAGGGACGCCCGATTTTAGAGTCTGTGCGGCTGCGCCTAGAGCTGACACAGACCACTACTGAGGCCATTAACCAAGCTGTCTTTCCAAGCCAAGCGCTCTCACAGCCTGCATGGAGTCAGTCTGAGCTAGAGAGCTATGACTTGACTTTATATCAGGCTCTGCATCGTGATCGGCATCTGTTTAATAGCGATGATTGCAACAGCACGCCTCTGTCCAAGGCTAGCCAAGCCGAATTGCAGCAGCTCCAAAGCCTGTTCAAAATTCCCAATCACGAGATTCCTCCGGCCAATCGGCTCTGGACAGATCGCGGCACAGACTATATTCAGCTCTGGAGAAAGCTGAAGCAGCAAGACTGGCGGGGCGCGAATGAGGAGACGCTAAACCTAATGCGGAGCAGGAGTGGTAAGGCAGAGCGCGACCCAGAAGAGCTTGATCTACAGGGGCTACCGCTAGTTGATCTGCGAACCATTGATCTGCTCTGGTCTGAGGCCAGCGGCGGGCGATTTGGCTTCCTAGCTCAGCTCAAAATCTGGCGCGAGACCAGTTTGGCTCCCAGCCAGCCAGCTGAAGCATTTGGCGATCGCGTAGACTGGCGGCGCAACGGTACCTGGATTAGCTACAAGTTTATGGATTTTTCGCTGGATGCAGCCAGAGGCCATCTGCCCACCTTTCCGCAGATTGGCTGGTGGTGCTGGGCACGCCATAAGCTGCTCATGCAGCGGATCGCCATGCTTCAGCCGATTGATCTGCTGCCGCCCTCCAGTCACCTGAGCGCATTTGTGATCTCAGGCTTGAGCCTCGGCTGGTTAAAACTGGCTTTAGGCTAGAGTTGATGCATAGTTCCAAACTGCATAGCTACTCCCTGGCTGCGGCTATCTCAAGCTAGCCTGACTCGATTCATTCAGCTTTCCCAACAGTTCAACTAGGGTTATTACACATGAAATTCAACCTTTACAAAGCATTATCTACTGCTGCGTTAGTTGCAGCGACAGCGAGTACCGTTGTTTTGCCAGCTCAGACCTATGCCGTGCAAGCTCGTTCGGTTCAGTCTGCCTCATTTACACCTCAGTTACCCAGGCTCAAATCCAGCGTTCCCCAGCTCTATCTGGCTCAGCTTGGCGGCATTCCGATTCCGTTCTGGCTTTACCCAATTGGCGCAGGTTTTTTGATCCTGATATTTCTGCCCAAGCTGGGCTGGATTATGGGTCTAATTGTGGTGGGCGAGCGGGAAGTGGGCATTGTCACCAAAAAGTTCTCGGCCAAGAGTCTGCCGCCCGGTCGCTTGCTGGCGCTAAACGGCGAGGCGGGCTTGCAGGCTGACACGCTGCCTCCGGGCTGGCATT
>CASBQH010000446.1 GCA_949127695.1 Synechococcales cyanobacterium PMM_0073 | reverse complement strand
CGGCCAAACCAGCCGCGAAATCTGCGGCCAAACCCGTCACGAAATCTCCCAGCCCCGCTGCCGCTAGCCCAGCGGCTCAGCCCGCAGCTCCACCTCCGCCTGATCCGAGCCAAGCTATCGCCCAGCTTCAGGCGCTGAATGCTTTGACGCCAAGCCAAGAATCGGCCCCAGCCCACCCCAGCAACTATGGCGTTCGACAGGCCAAAGATGTGTTTGGCAAGCCGGTCTTGAATCAGCCGCTAATTGTGTTGCATGAAACAGTCGGCTCGGCAGACAGCGCTATCAATATGTTCCAAGCGGGGCACAGCGATGAAGCGATGCAGGTGAGCTATCACAGCATCATTCGCCAAGACGGCACGATTGTCTATATTGTGCCAGCTGAGAAACGGGCGTTTGGCGCGGGTAACTCGGTGTTTCGCGGCTCGCAGGGCGCAGAAACTGTCAAAACCCACAAGCAGTTTCCGCCCTCGGTCAACAACTTTGCCTACCATATTTCGCTGGCAACGCCGCCCGGTGGAGCCAATGAAAACGAAATCCACAGCGGCTACAGCGAGGCGCAATATCGCTCTTTGGCATGGCTAATTGCACATACCAACGTTCCAGATGAGCGCATCACCACCCATCGCGACATTGATCAGTCGCAGTCGCGGATTGATCCCCGCAGCTTTGATATGCAGCGACTGCTGAGCATTTTGCACAGTCTGCCTCGGCCCTATGTGAATTAGACAAGCCTCTGATTGACTGACAAACTCCGAACGCCCTCACCCCAACCCCTCTCCCGCTCTGGGAGAGGGGCTTCGACTCGATCCCCTTGGATCTTAAGGTGTTTCGCTCTATCACCCTGCCGCCTCAGCCTGCATCGTCCGCGCCTGCACTTCTAAATAGAGCAGCAGCGCGTTCACATCTGCTGGATTGACGCCGCCCAGACGCGCCGCTTGTCCCACGGTGAGCGGTCTTAGCTTCGAGAGTTTCTCGCGCGATTCTTTGGAGATCGTGTTGATTGCCTCGTAGTTCAAATCAGCAGGCAGCGGTCGATTTGTCTGGCGCGCCACCTGGTCAATTTGGTTCTGCTGCCGCTGGAGGTAGCCCGCATATTTGATGTCAATTTCTGCGCCTTCTTGCTCAGCCTGCGAAAGCGCCGGATTGCCCAAGCCATAGCGATCGAGATCCGTCATATGCACCCCCGGTCGCCGCAGCAGATCTGCTAGCGTAATTGAGCCTTTAATCGCCTGCTGCATCTCGGCTAAAATCTGCGTTCCCAGCGGCTCATGCTGTTTGACTCTGGTGCTTTGCAGCCGCGCTTTCTCCGCCATAATATTCGCCTGCTTACGTTCAAACAGCGCCCAGCGGCGATCGTCAATTAGCCCCAGCTCGCGCCCCAGCGGCGTTAGCCTTTGATCCGCATTGTCAGAGCGCAGCAGCAGCCGATATTCTGAGCGCGAAGTCAGCATTCGGTAAGGCTCGCGCAGATCTTTGGTGCAGAGGTCATCTAGCAATGTGCCAATATAGCTCTGCTCGCGCGGCAGAATCACCAGCGGCTGGTTTTGGACGAGCCGAGCGGCATTAATCCCCGCCACCAAGCCCTGAGCGGCGGCTTCCTCATAGCCGGTCGTGCCGTTGATTTGACCGGCGCAAAACAGCCCTTGGATCTTTTTGGTCATCAGGGTGGGGTAGCACTGAGTGGCAGGCAGATAGTCATATTCCACCGCATAGGCGGGTCTGAGCATGACGCAGGCTTCCAAACCGGGCAGCGAGCGCAGCATCTGGAGCTGAAGGGTTTCGGGTAGACCTGTGGAAAAGCCCTGGATATAGAGTTCGGAGCTATCGCGGCCTTCGGGTTCAATAAAAATTTGGTGGGAGTCTTTGTCGGCAAACCGAACGATTTTGTCTTCAATGCTGGGGCAGTAGCGCGGCCCTTTGGCATCGACCCAGCCGCCATAGACGGGCGAAAGGTGCAGATTCTCTCGAATCAGTTGGTGCGTCTCTGGCGTGGTGCGCGTCAGGTAGCAGGGGATCTGCTGGCGCTCCACCCAGACCTCTGGGTCGTAGCTAAACCACCGCACGGCGTCATCTCCGGGCTGTGGCTCTAGCTGGCTATAGTCCACCGAGCGTCGATCTACGCGGGCTGGCGTGCCGGTTTTGAGCCGTCCGGTTTCAAAGCCGAGGCGGTTTAGCGTCTGGGTTAAGCCTTCGGCGGCAAATTCGCCCGCTCGCCCTGCCGCCATTGACTTATTGCCGACCCAAATCCGCCCGCCCAAAAATGTGCCGGTGGTCAAAATCACCGCCTTACAGCCAAAGGCAACGCCAAAATAAGTCTCGACGCCAATCACTTCGTCGCTGTTGCCCAGCACCAGATCAACCACCATGCCTTCGCGCACCGACAGCTGCGGCTGATTTTCGACGATGGTTTTCATCAAGGCCGCATATTCGCGTTTGTCTGTCTGCGCCCGCAGCGCCCAAACCGATGGTCCGCGTGAGATATTTAGCACCCGCTTTTGCAGATAGGTGCGGTCGGCCATCTTGCCCAGCTCACCGCCCAGCGCGTCAATTTCATGCGTCACCTGCGATTTGGCGGGGCCGCCCACTGCCGGATTGCAGGGCTGCCAAGCAATTTTGTCGAGGTTGAGCGTCAGCAGCAGCGTCCGGCAGCCCAAGCGAGCTGAAGCTAGCGCCGCTTCGCAGCCCGCATGGCCACCGCCCACCACAATCACATCAAACTGATCTTGAAACTGAGCTTGAGAATTTACCGCCTGCGATTCGACCATGGGCTTTGCGCCTGCTTGAACTGCCACCATGCTCAATCTTAGCGTTTGATCTTCAATGGCTTCATCACTACCCGCTTCAGCCGCTTCAGCCAGCCGTTTTAGGGGCTTTGCACGATAAAGTAAAAGCTTTGAGCCTTTTTGCCATGTCGCCATCCCGCCCCGCCACCCGCTGGTTTGAGTATCCAGTCCGCGTGCAGCCCCATCAAACCGACTATGCAGGCGTGGTCTGGCACGGCAGCTATCTCACCTGGCTGGAAGAAGCGCGGGTTGAAGCCCTCCGCCAGACGGGACTCGACTACGCCAGCCTGGTAGAAATGGGCTGCGAGCTGCCGGTGGTGGCGCTCTCCATCCAGTATCGTCAGCCGCTGAAAATGGGGATGACTGGGCTAGTCAAAGCCGGGATGCAGCCAATGCAAGGCGTGCGGGTGATTTGGGACTACGAAATTTGCCGAGCGGACGGACAGGTTTGCGTCACGGCGCAGGTGACGCTGGTGACGATTGATCGAGCCACTGCCAAAATCATGCGGCAGCTGCCTGCGACTCTGAAGCAAGCGCTGCTGAAGCTGACAGCCGATCTGGCCGAGTCACCCAGCTAAAGGTACTCGTGGCTCACGTAAGACAGCGACACTAGCTCCCCTTGCCCGTCTCCCACCTGTACTGCCAGCCCCAGCTCCACCTGCTTCGTTTTAATATAGGCCAAGCCAAAGTAGCCCTCAGCGGTTTGCGTACAGCTCGTGATCCGGCCAATTTTTTCATCGCCCAGCATCACCGGGCTGTCGGCTGCGGCAGGCGCATCAAGGCGAATGCCCCAAAGCTGCTGCTTGACGCCCTTGTAAGTATGCAGCCGCGCAATGGTTTCTTGGCCAATGTAGCAGCCTTTGCTGAGCGAAATGGTCTGCCAGAGTCCGGCTTCGAGCGGGTTGTAGTCGTCGGTGAGTTCCTGTCCAGGGGCAGGGCGACCTTGCTGAATGCGGAGCTGCTGCCAGAGCGTTTCCCCCAGCGGCACAGCTGCTTGATCCACCAATCGCTGCCAAACTTCTGCCGCCTGCTCGGCTGCAACCAACAGCGTATAGCCCGGAT
>CASBQH010000445.1 GCA_949127695.1 Synechococcales cyanobacterium PMM_0073 | reverse complement strand
GGCGCTCCAAATCTTCGCTAGAGAGACTGATGACCGAATCTGAGGCTTGCTCCAAGACTGCCGTCAGCCGCATCAGGCGCTCAACGTTGTTGCCTGCGAGCTTCACCATCCGCTGGCCGAAGCCTGCGGCCTGATTATCGAGATTGGTGATTGGGTGATGCGGGAGGCTTGCCAGCAGATGCGGCGCTGGCAGCAGCGCTTTCCAGCCGAGTTTGGCCATTTGACCATCAGCGTTAATCTCTCCTGCCAGCAGGTGGCTTGCAGTGACTTGCCTGAGCAGATTGAGCAGATTCTGCGCGAAACAGGACTCTCTGCGGCCAGCCTAAAGCTAGAAATTACCGAAAGCTCAATTATGAGCAATCCAGATGCCGTGGAGCTAGTGCTCAGTCAGCTCCAGCTGCTGGGCGTGCAGCTCTACATTGACGACTTTGGCACAGGCTATTCATCGCTCAGTCGCCTGCTGGAGCTGCCGCTAGATGTTTTAAAAATTGATCGCTCCTTTGTCCAGCAGCTCTCCTCGCAGCGCGGCGAATATTTGGTGCGAGCGATTACCAACCTGGCGCAGAGTTTGGGGATTGACGTGATTGCCGAAGGAGTGGAGACCGCAGAGCAGGCGCTGAAGCTCCAGCTGTTGGGCTGTCACCGGGGTCAGGGCTACCTGTTTGCCAGACCGCTAGACAGTCAGTCTGTGCCTCAACTCATTTGTCAGTCGCCGCTCTAAGTTCGAGTTTCTATTGCTCTCGTTAGCTGCTCCGCATACTCCTACGGCTATCTTGCCAAATTCACTGCAAATACCGGATTGCTTCTAACATTCCTTTGGCTTTGTTCAACGTTTCCTCATATTCCCGTTCCGGCTGCGAGTCGGCCACCATTCCCGCTCCGGCCTGGACGCTCACCTGAGAGCTGCCGTCGGGCTGGCTGCAAACTACCATCGTCCGAATGGTAATGGCCGTATTCAGCTGACCTTCAAAGTCATAGTAGCCATAGACACCTGAATATAGCCCGCGCCGACAGCCTTCTAGGGCATGGATAATCTGCATAGCGCGAATCTTCGGCGCGCCGCTGACGGTACCCGCCGGGAAACAGGCTTTGAGCAGATCCCAGGCCGTTTTGCCCGCGCCCAGCCGCCCCACCACGTTGCTGACAATATGCATCACATGCGAGTAGCGCTCAATCACCATCAGTTCATCGACCTGCACCGTGCCATTGGCGCAGACCCGCCCCAAATCGTTGCGTCCCAGATCCACCAGCATCACATGCTCGGCTAGCTCTTTGGGATCTTGCAGCAGCTCTTGCCCCAATGCGGCATCTTCTGTCGCCGTCTGGCCGCGTGGCCGGGTGCCCGCAATTGGGCGCAGCGTGGCCAGCAGCGGTTCGCCAACCTGCACCCGCTCAGCCTTTACCATCACCTCTGGGCTAGAGCCAATAATCTGCCAGTCTTGGAAGTGGAAGTAAGCCATGTAGGGCGAAGGGTTGATCAAGCGCAGCGAGCGATAGAGCGCAAACGGATCGCCGTGATAGGGCGTAGAGAGCCGCTGTGAAATCACCACCTGGAAAATATCGCCTGCACGAATATGCGCCTTCGCCGCCTCAACCTGGGCACAAAACTCGGCCTGGGTAACGCTGCTTTGGTAGGCTAGCGGCTGCTGCGCCTGCGGACTCCATTCCAGCAGGTGATCGCGTCCGGTGAGAGGCAGCTGGAGCTTGGCCACCATCTGCTGCACCTTGGCCACCGCCTGCGCGTAGGCTTGCTGCAAATTAACGCTGGGATCACGCAGGTCGGCATAGGCAATCGCCCAAATCTTGCGCTTCACTTGGTCAAATACCATCAGGTGATCAATCTGCATCCAGAGTCCATCGGGCAGGTCATGCGGCTCAGCTGGATAGATTGGCACATTTGGCTCAATCCAGTTGATCAGCTCATAGCCCCAAACGCCGAACAGTCCGCCAATTCCGGGCGGCAGCTCTGGTAGCTTCACGGGCTGAAAAGCCGCCAGACAGGTCGAGAGTGTCTCAAACGGATCGCCTTGAAAGTGCTGCACAGAGCCATCGCGATAGGTCTGAGTGGTCTGGCTACCTCTGGCTTCTAAAATCCACAGCGGGTCGCAGCCGACAAAGCTGTAGCGACCCACCCGCTCGCCGCCCTCAATCGACGCCAGCAAAAAGCTGTAGGGCTGTCCGGCGCAAACCTTGTACCAGGCTGAAACAGGTGTATCTAGGTCGGCCACCCATTCTTGGTAAAGGGGGACGAAATTACCCTGCTGCGCTAGCTGCGAAAATTGCTCGAAGTCTGGGAAAATCATCTTCACAGTTTATCACCAATGCTTTCTCTACGAATACTCAACCAGAAGCCCTATGATGGACTGTGGAACGCTTGGCTATTGGTTCTGTTAGCGAATTTGCATAATTTCAGCGCATGACCCAGACTTATCCAGTAAAAATTTACGACCGCCAACATCGCGCCTGCTACGAGGTATCGGTGCCTGCTGACCGCTATGTGCTAATGAGCGCCGAAGCCCAAGGGGTTGAGCTGCCCTTCTCCTGCCGCAACGGAGCCTGCACTGCCTGCGCCGTGCGCGTTCTATCCGGCGAAATTGCTCAGCCGGAGGCAGTTGGTCTCTCTTCTAAGCTGCGGGCAGCAGGCTATGCCCTGCTCTGCGTTAGCTATCCCTGCTCCAGCCTAGAAGTTGAGACGCAGGACGAAGATGAAGTCTATGAGCTTCAGTTTGGCCGTCACTTTGGCAAAGGCCGCGTCAGAGCTGGGCTACCGCTGGACGAAGAATAGGCTGACGCTCTCTAGAAATACCAGATTAATTGCCAGATCATGCTGCAACAACTGCTCGATATTGCAACTGAAGCGGCGCTAGCTGGCGGTGCGGTGCTGCAAGCCTACGCTGGCAAAGTCAATATCCGCGAAAAAGGTCGTCTGGGCGATTTGGTCACTGAGGCCGACCAAGCTTCTGAGTCCGCTATCCTGAGCGTGATTCAGCGGCATTTCCCAGACCATAAAATTTTGGCCGAAGAGTCGGGGATGCAGGGTGCAGAGAGCGAATATCTCTGGGCGATTGACCCGCTAGATGGCACCACCAACTATGCCCACCAATATCCGTTCTATGCCAGCTCAGTCGGGCTGCTGATTCAGGGCAAGCCCAGCGTTGGCGTAATTTTTGACCCGACTCGGCAAGAGCTGTTTCGGGCTGCAACCGGGCTGGGAGCCACGCTCAACCGCCAGCCGATCCAGGTTTCGACAGCGGCAGCGCTGCGCCAAAGCCTGCTAGTGACGGGCTTTGCCTATGATCGCCACAGCACGCCCGACAACAACTACGCCGAGTTTTGCCACTTCAGTCATCTGACGCAGGGCGTGCGGCGGGGTGGGGCGGCGGCGCTCGATCTGGCTTATGTGGCCTGCGGCAGGCTAGATGGCTTTTGGGAGCGCGGGCTGTCTCCCTGGGATATGGCGGCGGGGGCGGTGCTGGTGGCCGAAGCAGGCGGGCGAGTCACGGCCTATGATCAGAGCGAGTTTGCAATCGACTCTGGGCGAATTTTGGCCAGCAACGGGCTGCTGCATGAGTCCATCAGTCGAGAGCTGCTGAGGGTGCAGCCCCTGCCGCCAGCCTGCTTGCCTGAAGCGGCGGCGCAGTAGCTCACCCGCCGCGCTTCAAATCTGACTTCTACCGCACAGCTTTTTTGGGTCAGCCAAAGTACACTAGAGAAACTCCAAAAATTGGAGCAATGCGCGGAATAAGCAGTATGTCGCTATGTCGCTAAAAATAGAGCAGGGACTGTTCAATTTAGACTTTACGGACTACCACGCCATTTTGGGCGCGCCAGTCGGTGCTGATCCCAAAGAGATTCGGCGACGCTACCTCACCATTGCGCGGCGGCTGCATCCTGACAGTGCGGTGCTAGAAGGGGATGTTGATCGTCAGCTAGCCGAAGCATATCTCTCGAAGCTGGTCAATCCAGCCTACGAAAAGCTCTCCCAGGAAAAGAGCAACAGTGAACATGCAGTGCTGCTGCGGCTTAAAGGCAAGCAGGCGCTCAAGCAGCAGGATACGGTCGTTTTGACCAGCGATGCCGCCCGCCGGGTCGCTGCTGCCAGCAATATTGACAGCGCCTACAAAGCCGCCCTGCGCGACCTCACCGAAAATCTGTATCAGCAGCTCGATCTCGCCCTAGAAACCATTGGCCAGATCAGCGAACTCAATCTAGTGTTTTTGATGCGGCAGGAAAGCAAGGGCAGCATGAGCGCTCAGCGTCAGGCCGCACCGGCCTCCAGTGGCAGTATGGCAGGCGCGGGCGGTAGAGCGGCGGCTAGTTCAGCTGCTGCTGCGCCCAATCCAGCCGCGCCGCCGCCTGCCCGCGAAACGATGGTTTCGGCCTATCTGCGTCGCGCCGCCGGATTTGAAACCCGACAAGACTACTCGCGAGCTATTTTGGAGCTGCGGGATGCGCTGAAGCTAGACCCAACCCACAGCGCCTGCCACAGCCAGCTTGGGGTAATTTATCTCAAGACCAATCAGGCAACCATGGCCAAGATTCACTTCAATAAGGCGCTAGAACTCAATCCCGAAGATGCGGTGGCGCTAGAGGGCAAGCGGCGTCTAGATGGAGCAGCCAATCCGGCGGCGGGCAAGTCAGCGTCAGGAAAATCGGCGGCGGGCAAGCCGAATGCCACGGGTAAGGCCAATTCTAAAAAAGAAGAGAAGGGCGGCGGCGGGCTGTTTGGCCTGTTTGGCAATAAGAAGAAGTAAAGCAGTCGAGCCATTAGCAGGCTACCAGCAGACTCAGGCCACAAGCAGACGATAGAGGCGTTTATAGAGACGATGGTTTATCAGCCGCCCGTTGGGGCTAGGGACTTATTTCCGATTGAGGTTGCCCAAAATCACTGGATTGAACAGCGGTTGCAGCAGGTCTTTCGCAGCTGGGGCTACCATCGCATCATCACTTCCACCCTAGAGCGGATTGAGACGCTCTTGGCCGGAGGGGCAATTCAGCCCGCAACGCTGATCCAGCTGCAAGATGGCGAGGGCGGTTTTTTGGGACTGCGCCCCGAACTCACGGCCTCAATTGCCAGAGCTGCCGCCGCCCGCCTCACCAGCTACCCGCAGCGCCTCTACTACAGCGCCAATGTCTTCCGGCGCGGCGCACGCCATGAGCTGTATCAGGCTGGTGTAGAGCTGCTGGGATCAGGCAGCGTGGCCGCCGATGCCGAAATTTTGCTGCTGCTGTTTGATGCGCTGCACGGGCTAGGGCTGGAGCAAACTAGCGTAATTTTAGGTGAGGCTGGCCTGACGCGCTCGCTGCTTTCGAGTTTTCCGGCAGCGCAGCAGGAGCCGGTGCGACAAGCCATCTCTCGTCTCGATCGACTGGCGCTCGAAGCCCTGCCGCTC
>CASBQH010000444.1 GCA_949127695.1 Synechococcales cyanobacterium PMM_0073 | reverse complement strand
CGTTTAATCAAGGCTGGGTGCAGCTCCAGCGGCTGCGGCATCTGGGCAGCGGTGAAGGGTTCTGGCTGATGGCTGCCTTGGCTTCTATGCTGGGGATGCTGGCGCATGGCATGGTCGATACCGTCTGGTATCGACCGCAGGTGAGTCTGCTCTGGTGGCTGATGATTGCCTTAGTCGCCAGCTACTATCAGCCTGCTCAAGCAGATCATGATTAAGTATTTAATACTAAAACTTCTGCCCCACATAGATCGAGCGCACTTCGCCGTTGCGTCGGACAATCGCCTCCTGATTGCTAATCGAAACCAGCGTCCAGCCGCTAGAGCCTACCTGTTCGCCTACTTCGATCCGCTTGGGAATGCCGTTAACTTCAAACAATGCCGCCGAGCGTTCGCCGAGCTCTAAAACCCCAATCAGGGCGTGGCTAGTCTCAGCGCCAATGTTGGGCACAGCAGCCTGGGAGCTGGCCGGAGCGCTGGCGGTGGGAGGACTAGCTGGACGGGCGGGGAGCTGAGCGGATCTTGGAGCTGTGGTTTGAGGAGCAGGAGCCGTCGCAGCAGGCAATTGGGCGGGAGCCGTCGGGTAGATTGGCACATAGACGCGCTCTACCACGCTGGGAATGGGGCTGACTGAGGGCGATGCGGCAGGTGAGGGCGGCAGCTCCGAATGCTGGGAGAGCCGTTCGAGCGCCCGCTGCAAATAGTTTAAGAAATCGGCATTTTCAGCAGGTTGTTCAGGCTGCTGATCAGTAGTTGCAGGCTCAGAGCTAGCGGTGACGGTAGGAGCCGGACGATATTTTTCTAGCAGCGTCAGCCAAAGTCCAGAAACCTGCGTCCGATAGAAAAAGCTGAGAATTCCCAGGCTCAGCAGCAGCGAACCGCAGAGTGTCAGGAGCCAAAGCGAGCTGCCCTGCTTGGCTGGGACGGGAACAGCATCAGACTCAAGCTCTGCTTCTGGCGCAGATTCTAGCGACTCCTCCAGCTCTGGCTCAGAAGAAGGCACCAGATCACGAGGGGAAATTTTCGCGGCCAGCGCGGCAAACTGCGAGCCTAGCAGCGCTTCCATTGAGCTGCCGAGTCCTGCGCTGCCGAGTCCTGCGGTGTCAACATCAGCTGGCTCTGGCGGCGGCGGCTCAGGCAGCGACAATCCATGCTCCAGCATGTGATCTACATCTGTAAACAGCAGCCCCATTAGCTCAGTGGCGTTCTCGGCCAGCCGTGCGTCTGTGAGCGGCTGATTTAGGTCAAATCGCAGAGTCGGTGAGGCCAAGTCAGAGGCTGTCTCGGCCTCTGGTGCGGAAAAAGTCTGGCTGCTAGTGGATTGCGGCATGGTAGCTAGATCGCGTGACTGCATGAGTGAGTGGCATGATAGCGCAGCTTACCAGCTTGGATGCAGGCCGTTCAAAAAACTTTCTAGCGGGGTGAATCCTGCCAAATTTGCTCTAGCATCGCAGCCTGTGCCACAAACTGCACCATCTGCGGGCGATTGCGGCGATTGCAGTGCCAAACTCCGCCCATAATGCTGGCCGGGAAGCTGAGATAAATCACCCAGCCTTTCCTAAACTCGTTGACTAAAAATATCCATAAGCGTACCAAATTAACTGGCAAAGATTGGCAAAACGACCCGAAAGCAGATCGCTGTGCAGATTGCTGTTCCGTTCTAACAGCTTAACGACACTTTATTTAATCAGCCGATCGGCAGAGGTTCGTCTGAACTGCTTCAGAGCGCGGCGCGAGCGGCAGCGTAAACCAGAAGCGCGAGCCTGCACCAAGCACCGTATCAACGCCAATCTGGCCGCCATGCGCCGCAACAAGCTGGTGGCAGAGACAAAGCCCAACGCTGATTCCGGTGAGCTGTCGGTGTGCGCCTTCAGTGGTTTTGAGATCAAACAGGCGCAGCTGTTCCGCCTCGCTCAGCCCTCTGCCCTGGTCGGCAATGGTGCAGCGCAGGTGATCTGCAGCAGCTTCCGCTTGAATCGTCACCTGAATACCGGGCGGATTATGCTTGACCGCATTCACCAGCAGATGCTTCAAAACTCGCTCTAGCTGAGTCGGATCAGCGTTGACTGGGGGCAGCACAGGCATCTCTAGGCGCAGATCAGTTTGGTTTTGCTCAAATAGCGGCTTTAGCTGAGCCACAGCCGCCTGAATCAGCGGCAGCAGCTGCGTGGGCTGCGGTTCTAGCGTCACGCCTTCAGTTTTGTTGCGGTAGGCTTCAAGCAATGAATCGAGCTTGCAGAGCTGAATCTGGCCTGATTGAGCCATCCGCTCTAGCTTGCTGCGCGGAATCAAAACCTGCTCACCCTGCTGCTGCTGAAAGTGATTTAAGACCAGCTGCGATCCCATCACCGTGGTTCGCAGGTCATGGGCGATCGCATGGAGAAACACGGCTTGCAGCTGATTCATCTCGCCCAGCTTGGCCAGATTGGTTCCGAGTTGAGCGGTGCGTTCAACCACCTGCCGCTCTAGGCTTTCATTCAAATGCTGCACCTGCTGATAGAGCTGCCCCTGCTGAATGGCAATCGCTACCTGTGTGCCCAGCTGCTCCAGTAGATCAATTTCTAATGGCTGCCACTGGCGCGGACGCGAGCATTGATGGCAAATCAGCAGCCCAAACAGCTGCGGCGCAGCGGATTTTGCTGCGCCGCCATCTGCGCCAGCGCCTGTAGCCGCTGAAAGCAGCGCCACGCCCATGCCTGCCCGCACCTGATAGCGATCGTGATATTGCCGAATAAACGGCGTGCGCTCTTGCAAGGCCGTATCGTTGACCACGCAGATTGGCGCGTTGGCAAACATGGCCTCAATTTCGGCATAGACATCTGCTTCAGAGGTCATGCTCAGCGCTGAAGGCCATTCTGGCTGAACGGCCTCGGCAATCACCTGCCCCTGGCCGGCAGCGTCAAATCGGCAAATTAACACGCGGTCGGCTCGCAGAAACTGCCGGACTTCCTGCACGGCGCGATCAAGAATTTCATCTAGCTCTAGCGACTGCCGAATCCGCAGGGCAATCTCGCTCAGCAGCCGGTTACGTTCGGCATTTAGCCGCAGCTGCTCTTCGGTTTGCTTAAACTCAGTAATGTCCAGAATGGTGCCAGTCGCGTGAGTGATCCCAATCGCCACCTGATCTTCGACAATCCGCTGCCTGCCGTTGGGCAAGCTCAGGCGGTAGTTAATCCGATAAGGGAGGCGCTGGGTTAACGCTCGCTGCATCGCCTGCTCCACCTGATCGCGATCAGCCGGATGCACCGCTGCCAAAAAGCGCGACAGCTCAGGCCGAGTTTCTTGGACGGGCAGTTCTAGCAGCCGATAGAGCTGATCTGACCAGTTCCACTGCCGCTGCTGAAAGTCAAAGTCCCAGTTGCCCAATTGCGCTAGCTGCTGCGCCTTAGCCAGACTGGCCTGACTCTGCCGCAGCAGTTCTCCCACCCGTCGCCGCTCAGAGGCCAGCGTGGCCAGAATCAGCGTGGTCATGGTCACCACGCTCAAAAAAGCCTGTTGTAGCAAAATCACCTGCCGCGACTGCTGCGGCAATTGGTGGGTCATGGTGGCAAAAGGGCCATTTCCGGCGACTGTGCCCGTAATGGCTACCATTGAGAGCGTAAAGCTAGCCAAAATGCCAGCCGTCTGACCAAACCGCAGCGCCGCCCAAATCACAAACGGCAGCGGCAGATATTCAATTGGGTAGTTGACTAAAATTTCGCTGGGGCGCAGCCAAAACACCAGAGCGCTGATGCTTAGAAGCAGGCCAAAGCAAAG
This sequence comes from Synechococcales cyanobacterium PMM_0073, assembly GCA_949127695.1. GTDB lineage: Bacteria > Cyanobacteriota > Cyanobacteriia > Elainellales > Elainellaceae > Elainella. The sequence continues at coordinate 54 of CASBQH010000444.1, read as the reverse complement.
CAGCTTTTCTGGTAGCTGCGCTTGCCATAGGCTGGCTAAACTCTGCCGACGGCG
>CASBQH010000443.1 GCA_949127695.1 Synechococcales cyanobacterium PMM_0073 | reverse complement strand
GGCCACGAATGCTGATCGTCTGTCCGCCTTTTTGATACCCCAAGATATTTTGATTTTTCAGCGTAATGTTCTCCAGCGTATGTCCCCAGAGACCCCACTCATCTCGAATGCCTGTATCAAATCCGATGATTTCTACATTTTGGATCAAGGTTGGCTCGTTGTTATCTGAGTAGAGATCTAAGCCGACAAAGCCGGGGCGGCTGTCTGAGTCCCCCGCCACAATCTTGACATTGCCCAACGTGCCGCCGTTATTAGAAAAATATTGAATCCCAATTGCGCCAGGATTGCCCTTGCCCACATCAAATGTCAGGTTGCGGACTGAGCTGTGAAACCCAAAGCCAAGAGATGGAGCCATCCGAAAGATCGCCTTGGGAGCAGTCGGATCTTGAAAATCTGGATGATCATTAGCGAGCCGCAGCACCACGCCATCCCGGCTTTGGCCTAAGAATGCAGTTCGCTGATTGTCCTGGACAATGAGTGCTGCTGCGCCTGTGAGCGGATCGCCTGTGCCTGGATCGCTAGCGGCTGAACCCTGGCTCAGCGGCGCTTGAATATCGTAGATGCCATCTGGAAAATAAATTACGCGCCGCAGATCGCCATCGTTCTGGTCAAAGGCGGTTTGGATAGCCAGCCGGTCGTCCTTGCCATCGTTTGGCACTGCCCCGTAGTCTAAGATATTGATCACGCCAGCATCTGGGGGCAAAATCATACTGAACCCGCTACTGGACTGGCTACTGGACTGGCTATTAAACTGGCTGTTGCGTTGCAGATTAAACTGAGTCGCAAGATCGGCAGAAGCGGCAGATGAGTCTGTAGAATAAACCATGTTTCAGCCAGGTATTCTCTCAGCCGCAGTCAGTCAACTAATCAGGAAACGCCTTTCCGGCCATATTGTACTGCATAATTCAGCCATTGAGCCATTCCACGGAGCGACTGAGGCCAGAAATTTGATGAAGGCATTAAAACTCCTGTTCATTCGTCACGCTCAGTCTACGGGCAACCAGCAGAAGCGAATGCAGGGCAACGGCAACTACGAGCTGTCGCCAGAGGGCCAGCAGCAGGCCGAGAAGTTGGCGCATCGACTGTTTCTAGAATCTTGGTGGCCTTCTCATATTTACAGCAGCCCGCTGCTCCGAGCTGCTCAAACTGCTGAAATCCTGCGAACCCACGCCCTGAGCGCACCGCTGCCGTCCTTGGTCAGCGATTTGGTGGATGGGATTGAAGCAGAGCCAGCCCCAGCCGCCGTAAACTCAGCGCCGCTCGTGGCCGTCGAATATGCTGACGAACTGCGCGAGTTTCAAAACGGGATTTTTGAAGGCTTAACCTGGGAAGAAGCCCGCCAGCAATATCCAGAGCTGTGCCATCAGCTGGAAACCACCGCCGACTGGATTCAAATTCCGGGGGCAGAATCCCTGCTGGAGGCCAGAGCGCGAGCCCATCAGTTTATTCAGAGCCTGCTGCTGCGCCACCAGAACGGCGATCAGATCTGGGTGGTTTCGCATAGCTGGATCTTGCAGCACCTGATTGCCGAACTGCTGGGCTGCGAGCGCTCTTGGCGGCTCCATGCTCGCAATACGGCGCTATTTGAATTCTGGATCGACCAGTCTCGCTGGTCACAAGGCGCTGAGAGTCGGTTCAATACCGATCTGTGGCAAATTCGCCGCTTTAACGACTGCTACCATTTGCTTTAGATCCAGCAGCAAAATGCAAACCAAGCCATCGGTAATGCCGATTCGGGGCGTCTGGCTGACGAACGTGGCCAGCAAGGTTTTAAGATCGCGGCAGCGGATTGAGGCGGCAATGCAGCTGCTGGCCGAGAGCGGCTTTAATACCGTCTATCCAGTGGTCTGGAACAAAGGCTGGACGCTCTATAGAAGCGCCGAAATGCAGCGACAGTTTGGGGCTGAGTTTGGGATTGATCCGCAGTTTGAGAGCCGCGATCCGCTGCAAGAAATTGTTGAAGCAGCCAGCGCCGTTGGGCTGAATGTGATTCCCTGGTTTGAGTATGGCTTTGCCTGCTCAGCAGATCGCAATGGCGGCCATATTTTGAGCCTTAAGCCGAGCTGGCGCGGACTCGATCAAGCAGGGCAACTGCTGGTGAATCAAACTGGCCATCCGTTGGCCTGGATGAATGCGTTTGACCACGAAGTGCAGGATTTTTTGATTAGCCTAATGCGAGAAGTCGGGCAAAACTATCCAGTTGCAGGCGTACAGGGCGATGACCGCCTGCCCGCAACGCCCTTCAACGGCGGCTATAATCCCCCCACCGTGGCGCAGTTCACCGCTGCATATGGCGAGGCTCCGCCCCGACTCTCGACCCGCTTTGGGACAGCGCAGCCGCCTGCCCACCCTGCCTGGATCAGGTGGCGCAACTTCCGAGCCGCCCAGCTCACCGATTTTTTGGGCAGGCTGCGTCAGGCAATTCAGGCGGACAACCCAGAGCTGCTGATTTCAATGGCTCCCAGCGTTTCACCTTGGGCGCTCGATTACTATTTACAAGATGTGCCAAGCTGGATGGCAGAGCAGCTCGTTGATCAGCTGCATCCGCAGGTCTATCGCGCCAACTTTAGCCAATATGCCCGCGAAATTGACAAGCTGGTGCAGCAGTACCCCAACCAGCTCGACCAGATTTTTCCAGGAATTGTGATTAAGGCAGGCCAAACAGAAAACAGCGCGGCTCAACTCCAACGCGCCATTCACTACAACCGCCAGCAGGGCATCCGGGGCGAGGTCTTCTTTTTCTTTGAAGGACTACGGCAGAATAATGGGGAGATTGCCCGCTGCTTGAGGACCACATATCAACAAGAGTCCGGCTAGAACAGAGGAGTCTGATCTCGTCGTGAATTACAGGCACTACAGGCACACTGCCAAAAGTCTCTTTCAACTGCCGCCTAAGCCTGCGGTTCTGCTCAAGCCGTCCGAGTTAATTGTGCAGAAGGTCAAAATTAGGTTAAATTTAATTAAGATTGGTTCTCAGTTAACAAAATTCGATATGTGAATTTCGAGATGCGGATCAGTGGCGACTTCGGTACAGCACTCAGTGCAGAGTTTGATTCGGAGCAGCCAGCTATATGTGATTGACGCGACTTACGCGCAGGTTTTACCCAACGATTTGAGGCAGTTTAACTATGAAACTTTCCTGGAGAATTGTGCTTCTCTGGACCTTGCCACTCCTGGTAGTCGGCTTTTTCATCTGGCAGGGAGCATTTTCCACTGCCGACTTCACTAGCGGCAGCAACACTGCTAGCACCCGCATGACCTATGGGCGATTCTTAGACTATTTAGCCCAAGACCGGATTACCAGCGTGGACTTCTATGAGAATGGCCGCACGGCAATTGTCGAAGCCACTGATCCTGAGCTAGATGGCCGGGTGCAGCGGCTGCGGGTTGACCTACCGGGTAATGCCCCAGAGCTAATCTCGAAGCTGCGGACTGACCATATTGCCTTTGACGTGCATCCGCCTCGCAGCGATGGCGCGATTTGGGGGCTGCTGGGCAACTTAATCTTCCCAGTGCTGCTAATTGGCGGGCTGTTCTTCCTGTTCCGCCGCTCCAACAATGTGCCGGGTGGCCCTGGACAGGCGATGAACTTTGGTAAGTCAAAGGCGCGCTTCATGATGGAAGCCAAGACGGGCGTGCTGTTTGATGACGTGGCGGGCGTTGAAGAAGCCAAGGAAGACCTGCAAGAAGTCGTTACCTTTCTGAAAAAGCCTGAGCGCTTTACTGCCGTCGGAGCTAAAATTCCCAGAGGCGTGCTGCTGGTGGGGCCTCCTGGCACGGGCAAAACGCTGCTAGCCAAGGCCATTGCCGGAGAAGCAGGCGTGCCGTTCTTCAGTATCTCTGGCTCTGAGTTTGTCGAAATGTTTGTGGGCGTCGGCGCTTCACGGGTGCGCGACCTGTTTAAGAAAGCGAAGGAAAACGC
>CASBQH010000442.1 GCA_949127695.1 Synechococcales cyanobacterium PMM_0073 | reverse complement strand
TCGCCAATAAATTTATCGACCGTGCCGCCGTTGTCAAAAATGGCGCGGGTCATCACCGAGAGATATTCATTCAGCAGCTCGGCCACCCGGCGCGACCGCAGCGTATTTGAAAGCTGGGTAAAGCCAACAATATCGCTAAACAGCACGGTAATCAGCCGAGGCTCAGGGCGCAGATCAAGCGTCAGGTTGCCTTCCGATGCTTTCTGCACCAGCGCGGGTGGCAAAAACCGCTGCAACACCGACTGGGTTAAATAGGTATTTAGCTCGGCCACTCGGCGCTCGTTGGCTTTCAGCGCCAGCAGATTCCGCACCTCGGCCAGCAGCTCTCGGTCGTTGAAGGGCTTGGAGAGATAGGCATCTGCTCCGGTTTCCGCGCCCTCAATCCGGGTATTTTCATCGGCTTTGGCCGTCAGCAGCACGATCGGCGTGCCTTGCAGAGCTGGATCTCGGCGGACTCGCTCAATCAGCTCTAGACCCGACACAACTGGCATCATTAAATCCGTCACAATCAGGTCAGGGCTTTGGGCTTTGGCGACCTCATAGCCTTCTGCGCCCTGTCTAGCCGTCCAGATCTCGTAGCCCGCCTGTCGCAAAATGCCAGAGACATAGCCGCGCATGTCGGGATTGTCATCTACAACCAGCAGCTTGGCTGATGTAGTGATAACAGCAATGGCTAAAGCGGTGGATCTGCCAGCAGCTGGAGCCAGCAGCTCAGCAGGCTGGAAGGCTTGCAGCTCAGTCTCAATATCTGCTAGCTCCACCGCCGCCCGACTCTGCTCTAGCTCAACGGGTAAGTCAAGCACCTGCTGAGTGGGCAGATGCGCTTTGCCCCAGGGCAGCCGAATGGTGAAGCAAGTGCCGCTGCCATAGGTAGACTCAACCTGCACCTTGCCCCCATGCAGCTCAACCAGCTCTTTGACCAGCGCCAGCCCCAGCCCACTACCCTCATAGCTGCGGCTCGCCGAACCGTCCGCCTGCCGGAAGCGATCAAATAGATAGGGAATTTGATCAGCTCGAATTCCAATGCCGCTGTCGCTAACTTGGATCAAGCAATAGGATGCCTCAGCCTTTAGAGAGAGCTGAATCTGTCCGCCCGCTTCCGTAAACTTGATCGCATTGGAGAGCAGGTTGTAGAGCACCTTGTCAAATTTTTCGGCATCGAGATAGAGCGGTTGACAGGGCGCGACGCTGGCCGTCAGGCTGAGCTGCTTCTTCTGGCAATAAGGCCGAAATGCCTCGACAATTTGGCTAATAAACTGCTGCGGATCACAGGGGCGAAAGCTGGACTGCATCTGTCCGGCATCAAGCCGCTGCAAATCTAGCAGCTGATTTACCAGCCGCAGCAGTCGCCGCGAGTTGCGAAGCGCAATCACCGACTGATCTAAGCTCAGCCCTGCCTGCTGCGCCACCGCAGACTCCAGCGGGCCAATGGTCAGCGTTAGCGGCGTCCGGAACTCATGCGAAATATTTTGGAAAAACTCCGTCTTCTGGCGATCCAGGGCGCGCAGCTGTTCGGCCTGTTGGCGCGTGGTTTCGTACAGCTGCGACTGATGCACAGCAATGGCCGCCTGCGCTGCCACCGCCTGCGCCAGATCGACCTCAGTCTGTGCCCAGACACGCGGCTGGTGAATTTGGCGCAGCGAAATACTGCCAATAATCTTGCCGTCATAGATCAGCGGCACCACCAGCAGCGCCCTCGCCGCTGAGCGCAGCGGCAGATCTGGATTGATCACTTCCTGCTGGCTCAAGTCAGCGACCACCACTGGAGCCTGCGTGGTCAGGAGCTGTTGCAGCAGCGGATTGCCCTCAATGGGTGCCACAGACTGCGGCAGCTCTGGACGCGCTCCGGCAGGCAAAAAGGCGTCATGCAGCCCCACGCATCGGACAAACTGATCTTCTGCTGTCCAAAGCGACAGGGCGCAGCCATCTACATGCAGCGCCTGCCCCAGTTGCTGGGTAATCGCCGCAAAGATTGCTTCTGGATCGAGGCTAGAGCGAATGGCGGCGGTAATGGTATTCACCAGCGCCTCACGCTTGGCCAATGCCTGCGCCTGCTCATAGGCCAACGCCTGCGACAGCGCCGGAGCCGCCTGTGCTGCCACCAGGGTAATTAGCGCGATTTCGTCCGCTTGCCACTGGCGGGGCTGCTGCTGCTGTAAGGCCAGCATTGCAATCGGCTCTTGCTTATAGGCCAGCGGCAGAACTAGGCTAGCGGCCACCTGAGCCGTCTGGTAGGCTGACCGCCTGGAATCAGTCTCGCTCAGATCGGCCACATCGTGGAGTACCTGAATCTCTGAGCTGTCCCAGAATCTCGTCTGGAGCAGGGCTAGCGACACCGGAGCGCTGAGCTGGGGAGCCTGGTAGACAAAAGTATTCTGCGGCTGGGCATGGGGGCGGAGCAGACAGTGGTCTACCTCAAACATTTGCCCCACCGTATCCACCAGGGTTTGTAGCAGGGTTGAGTAGCTAGAAGCCTGCCGAATTGAGGTGGCGACGGCATTCAGCAATGACTCTTGGCGCAGGGTGCGCCGCAGCTCTTGGGTGCGGGTTTTTAAGACATTATGGGTATCGACCGCCTGCCGCACCACGGTTTTCAGCTCTTCTTCGTTCCAGGGCTTGGTGACATACTTAAACACCTTGCCAGAGTTGATCGCATCGACTAGATCGCCCACGTCGGTGTAGCCGGTGAGAATGATCCGAATGCTGTCGGGATATTGGGTGGCGGTGAGGCTGAGAAACTCGGTGCCGCTCATCATCGGCATCCGCTGATCAGAGATAATCACGGCCACTTCGCCCAGTTCAGCCAGCATCTCTAGTGCCGCAGGGCCATTGTCAGCGCGCAGCACCTTGAACTCACGGTGAAAGGTGCGGTAGAGCAAGTCGAGGTTATCCGGCTCGTCATCTACCACCAGAATGGCTGTTTTTTGCAGGTTAGAAGATTTCATACACCGCGCTTCATCCAGCTGAGGGCAGTTGGGCAGAGGTCGTCCGTTTACAGACTGCCCTTATTATTGAGGCAGAAGCGAGTCTAAGCAAACAGAGATAAGCTCGGTAAATATCTAGACTAGAGGAGCAAGATATCCTACAGACTGCCCAATCTAACTCTGGGCATAACGGGCTGGGCATAATAACGAGCTGGGCATAATGAGCTGGGCTTTAATCTTCGCCAAGCCGCTAACTGGCGCTCAAGTTTACAATAATGGCATCCTCGATTTCTAACCGCATGTCTATGCCGCGCCCGAATCAGCGCCCGAATCAGCAGCCGAATGTTCTGCCCCCCACCTTACCTGAGCTACCGCCGTCATCTGGCCTAGAATCGGTGCTGAATCCGGCTCCCAGCCCCTTTATCATTCGCACGGTGAGACAGGCCGATTTGGCGGCATTATCTGAAGTGTTGGCCAGCAGCTTCCACAAGTCAGAAGGCTGGATGCGCTGGTTCTATCCGCTGCTCAAAACCGGCATCTATGAGGATCTCAGAAGCCGAATGCACAGCCGGGGCGAGCATTACGCCTGTTTAGTCGCCGTTAGACCCGGATGCAAAGAGCCCATCTTGCAGTCACCGGCTCTGAGTCTGCTCTCTAGCAGCGATACGATTGTCGGCAGCGTCGAGGTCAATCTCAAGAATCCCTCGCTGCTTCAGCCCTGGAATCAGAAGTATCTCTACCTGTCTAATCTGGCTGTCCAGGCTGAGTACCGGCGGCAGGGCGTTGCCCAAATGCTGCTCCAGCTCTCTGAGCGGATTGTCCTCGACTGGGGCTTTAGCGATCTTTATTTACATGTGCTGGAGAGCAACCATGCGGCCAGAAAGCTCTATTGGAAAGCAGGCTATCGGGTGCGCCGGATTGAAACCAACCCGCTCAGCCTGATGCTGGGGCAGTCGCGACAGCTCTTTCTGCAAAAGCGCGTCCAGTAATTTCGCAGATCGTTTCGCAGATTTTTTGGAGCCATACTTATGTTTTTGGTCACAGGTGCGACAGGCGGACTGGGACGGCGAATTCTGCGTCTGCTGCACGAGCAGAACCAGCCCGTCAGAGCTTTTGTACAGCTCAGCTCACGCTACGGCGAACTCGAACATCGGGGGGCTGAAATTTTTATTGGCGATCTCCAGTCTGAGCGCGATCTTCAGCAAGCCTGCAAGGGCGTGCAGTTTGTGATCAGCGCCCATGGCTCAAATGCCTCTAGTCGCGGCGGGGCAGAGGCGCTAGACTATCGAGCCAACCGAGATCTGATCGCAGCGGCGCAGGCAGCAGGCGTGGCGCACCTGACGTTTATTTCGGTGCTAGGAGCCGATCGCGGCTATGAAGATGCGCCGGTATTTAAGGCCAAATGGGCGATTGAGCAGCAGCTAGCGGCCAGCAGCCTCGGCTTCACGATTTTGCGGCCTTCTGGGTTTAGCTCAAATTTGCTGCCGCTGGCTGAGCAGTTTCGCCAAACGGGCATCTACCTGCTGGTGGGCGATCCGCAGTCTCGCAGTTCGATCATCAGCACTGACGATCTGGCACGGATGGCAGCAGCTTCAGCCACTACGCCCGCCGCGCTGAACCAAACGCTGGCGGTAGGCGGCCCAGAAGCCCTCCAGCGCCAAGAGATTCCACAAATTTTTAGCCGCATCTTTAACAGCGAGCCAATTGTGATCAATCCGCCATTGATGGCAATTGACGGGCTGCGAAGCCTGCTGGGGCTAGTCAACCCCGTCGCTCAAACTTCGCTGGGCACATTGCGAACCCTGCTGGCCAACGAGTTTTTCTGTAAGCCCGCTGAGCTAGAGATTTTAGAATCTACGTTTGGCTTTCAGCTTGAAACCCTAGAAGCCTTTTTGCGCCGCTATATCAGCCTCTAAGGCTGTTAGCAGACTAAGAGCGTCAGAGATCTAAGCGCGCAGCGCCGTCAGCGTCGCCAAGGCCACCACGGCAATTAGCACTGCCGTCACCGCACCAATCAGCGTGTTGATCACATTTACAACTTCGTTGGTCAACCAGTCAAATTTGGCCTGGAGGGTTGCGCCAATCACGCTCTCCAGGTTCGTGGCTACAAAAGCGGCTCCCATGCAGATTGCAATATCAATCGGGTAAATTAGCCCCAGCGCCCAGCCGGTTGAGGCCAAAATCGCCGAACCCAGAATGCCAGCCAGCGTGCCTTCTAAGCTGACTGCGCCTTCGGTGCCGCGCTCCACGGGCTGAAGGGTGGTAATTAAAAACGTGCGCTTGCCGTAGGCTTTGCCGACTTCGCTGGCGCAGGTATCTGAGAGCTTGGTGCTAATGCTGGCCACATAGCCCAACAGCAATAGCTCAGTCACGGGCTGCACCCAAGTCTCCTCAAAGCTGTTGATTAGATAAATACTCAGCGCACAGACTGCGGCCACCAATGCCGAACCCCAAACGTTTTCTGGCCCTCTGGCTCCTGATCGCTTTTCGGCAATTCCGGCGGCTTCTTTTTGCGCCATGCCAATTCGGGTCACGGCTGAGCCGACGCCAAAATAGACCAGCATTAATAAATAGCCGCGCCAGCCCAAGCTGCCCCAGAGAATCACGCCCAGGATGCCTGCATGGAGCAATCCCGCTGGGGTGAGCAGCTTTTTGGGCGCAAACCAAGCCAGCAACAGCAGCAGCCCGTTGACGCCCAAAGCAAAGAGCCAAGGGGCAAAAACATCCAGCAGTTCAGGAGAGAGTCTGTCCGTCAGGGTTGTCATAGCTTCTCGCCCTGCCTCTCGCAGGCTGTCGCAACGCCACTCATAGGCTACCCCAGATCTGGCCTCAGCCCGCATACCTCAGCCCGCAGACCTCAGCCCGCAGACCTAAGCCCGCACTGAGTAGCCCAGCGCGGCTTTGACCTTGTTCAGGGTGGGAATCGCAATGGCCTCGGCCTTTTCGCGCCCCTGCTTCAGCACGGAATCTAGATATCCTGGTTCACCCACGATCTCGTGATACCTGTCCTGGATGGGCTTCAGCGCGGCAATTACGGTGTCGGTGAGCAGCGGCTTAAACTGTCCCCAGCCCATCTCCTGGCATTCGACGGCGACGGCGGCTTTGGTTTGATTCGAGAGAATCATGTAAAGCCCCAGCAGGTTATTGCATTCAGGTCGCTCGCTGTCATCAAACCAGAGACCCCGCACAGAGTCAGTTTTGCAGCGCTTCAGCTTGTACTGGATCTGATCTGGCGGATCGAGCAGGTTAATCCGGCTGAGGTCAGAGGGATCAGATTTTGACATCTTCTTAGTGCCGTCGCTGAGGCTCATCACCCTGGCTCCTTCGGCGCGAATCATCGGCTCTGGCAGCTTTAAAATCGGCGAGTCTGGCTGGCCGTACAGGTAGTTGAGCCGAGCGGCAATATCGCGGGTTAGCTCAAGATGCTGCTTTTGGTCTTCGCCCACCGGCACTTTGTCCGGCTCGTAGAGCAAAATATCGGCAGCTTGCAGCACGGGATAGGTGAGCAGCCCCGTCCCCACGTTTTCTGCCTGCTTAATCGCTTTTTCTTTGAACTGCACCATATCTTGCAGCCAGTTGAGCGGCGTGATGCAGCTAAACAGCCAAGCCAGCTCGCTATGCGCCGGAATATGCGACTGCACAAAAATCGTGGCGTAGTCTAGGTCAATTCCAGCGGCCAAATACATCGCTGCGACTTGATAGGTATTGGCAGCCAGCTGGCTGGGGTCTTGCGGCACGGTAATGGCGTGCAGGTCAGCCATGAACAAAAAGCTGTCATAGTCTTGCTGGATCTCGACCCAGTTGCGGATCGCGCCCAAGTAGTTGCCCAGATGCAGTTCTCCGGTGGGCTGAATTCCAGACAGCACGCGAGGCTTAGCCATAGTTCTTGCAGGTGGTTTTACGGTTATGAAGGCGAGAGTAAAGGATTGGCTCAAAGCTTCGATTGTAGACTGATCTAACTCTAGAAAAAACGCTGATGGAAAAGAGCGTAGACCCCGGCTTTTTGGCTTTGCTGCGGCATTCAACAGCATGGCTCAACCAGCATCTGTCAAACCGGCCTAGTCTGCTATCTCCCGGTTCTATGCGCTTCGCGCAGGCTGCGCCAACAGGAGTTTGCCAACAAGAACAAGGCTGGCTGGATTGCTGGCTGGGGCAATCCTACCAACGCAAGCCGCCTCAATAAACCAAGGATTGAACCTGCTTTGGCCGTTGGATTATCGACTCCGGGGCGGAGCGTCACCTTTGGGTGGCTTGCGATCATCACGCGGTTTGGGCTGATCATCCCCACCGCCTCGGCAAGTTTCTGGATCATTAGGATTGCAGCGATCAGGCTGAGCATCAGCTAGAGCGATCTCTACAGCAGCCATCCCGGTTAGGGTTACGACCCAGAAAATGGCTAGTCTAGCCAGCATCGAACGGTTCATTCTATGACTCCTCACAAACAGATCACCCAGACTGGCGCTAATTCTGGCGCTAACTCTGGCGCTAATTTCAGGCTTGGCCTTGAGTTTATCCAGCTTATCTGGAGCTAACTTCGGTTTCACGTCAGCTTAAGCAAAACTTCACGACTGCCTTGCTAGATCCTAGCTCTCTAGCGATCTTCGCGCAGGAACGGCTTGGAAATGGTGATCTGGCTGACATAGCCATCGACATCGCTTTGGATAATCTCTTCAACCTGGCTGGCAAACAGGTGAAACGCCTCGGTGTGGCGGCCATTTTGGCTGTAGGGGGCATAGGGGCCAGTTAGCTCAAAAAACTGCCAGCCGTGAGTTTTCAGCAGCTCGGCGCTGCGGCGATAGTGCCGCCAGCGGTCGCCAAACTTAAAAAACTGCTCGACTGCCGCACAGATCGCCACCAGCTGACTTAGCCCGACGCCCGTAATGAGAGCCGCCCGGTAGAGCTGGAGCTGATGCTGCATGGCTGGATCGGTGACGTTGAGCCGGGGAGGGGCGGCAGATGGATTGACTGCTTCAGTGGGAGCGGCCTCTGAAGCCGCGCTGCTGACGAGAAAAGCCGTGAGCGGAACGCTGCCCCAGCTCAACAGGGCTGGCACAATTATGCTGCCCACAATTGTGGTGAGCCGGATGCGGTTATACCAAGTTTGGTTTTGCTTGGCGCGGCGGCTAAACCAGATAATTTGCTCTTGCCAGCGCTCTTTCAAAAACTCTTTTTGCAGCGGCGTCAGCGTATCTAGATCCGGACTCTCAATAATTTGGCTATAGCGTGAGCGCGGGGCAGGGGGTGGAGCCTGTGGAGCTGGCGCAGCGCTGTTGCCCCCAATCGCTGATTGGCTGGCCGATTGGCTGACCGATTGGCTGACTGGCTGACTGGCTGGCTGACTGGCTGGCTGACTGACTGGCTGACTGGCCGATGAGCTAGCAGGCTGCATAGAGTTCAGAAGATTACTGCTGGGCAACTGAGTTTCTTGATTTTGCATCGACGATTCAAGATGGCTTGTCCTATTTTGGCTTACCGCTGCTCAGTCAAACCTGAGATTTGCCTTTTTGAGGCAAAAGACGCTGAAAAACAGTTAGCCTGACTCAATCCGTGCTTATGCGCTTATGCACTTATGCATTTGTGAACTTATGCAAAATTGCACTTATGCAAAATTGCTGCAAAGCTGATGCAAAATCTAGGCCGGCAGCTGAGCAACCGGAGCGCGTCTAGAATCTGACTGAAAATGGCGGCAGAGCGCGTTGCGGAGCTGGGTCGTGGTTTTTGAAAGTTCGACAATGCCGCTGCGAACCACTAGAGAAATCCCGGTTCCCATCTCAGCTTCTGGATTGCGGAGGGCAGCAGTAATTTCGTCTGCCAGCCGTCCAGTCCCCGTCATCACCACAACCGGACGCCTGTGGGCAATGCTTTCATGCAGATCCACCAAGGCAATGCTGCCGCCGTTGATCAATAGCGTCAGCGAAGGAGCATTTCCGGCGATCAGACTGGCCGTTTCGGCAATCCAGGGCGATTCATCTCCCCAATGCTGACCGGGCACGAGCAGGAAATGGCTGTGGTTTGGCTCTAGCGCTTGCAGTTGAGCAATGGGGCGGTGATTGGGCAGATACACTTTACCGAGCGGGGCAATGCCCACCAGCGGAAACGTGGCCCGACAGGCGGCGCGAGCCATGCCCATCAGCTGCATGACGCCCGCATCGGTACCGCCGTCAATCACGGTCATTCCCAGCTCTTCGGCGAGCGGGGCTAATAAATGAGTAAATAGACCAGTGAGGCGCTGAGCTTCTAATCGACTCAAGTGGCTCGCACCACCGACTAAAACCAAGACGGGCGCTGGCCGATACAGCCCCAACTGCTCTAAGGCTTTTGGCATTGCGTCAGCTGTTTGGACGCAGATGGCCTGGGCTGACGACCCATTTGCAAAGCTCAGTTCAAAGCAGGCGGAGTTTGAAGGCATAGTCAAGAGCCGCTGAGAGGCCAAGCTGCCAATATCCATTTGATAGAAATTTTAGTACAGAATTTCTGGATAATAATCAGCCTAAACGCAGAAAATCATGCGTAGTTAGACGGTGATCAGCTCTGACGGGTGGTAAAGCTGAGCAAGCTCCTAGAGAAAACACCGATTGGACAGCATCATACCCTGAAGAGCAGAGTCAGACAGCATAGGCAAGATGAGAAAATGCTGGAAAAATTGCAGAAAATTCAGCTAGCCGTCTCAGTGAATACAGCTGGGAACAGCATAGAACAGAAATCAGAGCGCCCATGAACGCATTAGCTTACAAGCGGTTGAGCGCCATCTCCATCAAAATTTTTTGAGCGTTAATTTCTGAACGAGCTGAGCGCGGACGCCGCTGCACATAGCGTCCGGTGGGGCGTAGATCCCAGGCATGGCGATTGTCAGCCAGCAGTATCCCTAAGATTTCCTGAAGGTCTTTGCTCAGCGCCGGATCTTGCACAGGGGTCATCACCTCGACGCGCCGATTCAGGCTATGCGTCATCCAGTCGGCACTGCCAATATAGGTTTCTTCCGCACCCCGGTTGTGAAAATACAAAATCCGCGAATGCTCCAAAAAGCGCCCCACTAAGCTGATCACGCTGATATTATCGCTGACGCCGGGTAGCCCTGGTCGCAGCGTACAAACATTTTGGACAATCAGATCAATCTTCACCCCCGCCTGTGAAGCGCTGTAGAGCGCCGCAATCATCTGCGGGTCAGCCAATGCGCCCAGCTTGGCTACAATCCGGGCGGGTGCTCCGGATTGAGCGGCCTGAGCCTCGCGCTGAATCAGGCTCACGAGCCGCTGCCGCAGATTTACCGGAGCCACCAGCAGCTGGCGATACTGCCGCTGCCGCGAATGCCCCGTTAAAGCATTGAATAACTCGGAGAGATCGGCTCCTAGCGCTTCGCGGCAGCTCAGCAGCCCAACATCGGTACAAAAGGCGGCTGTTTTAGGGTTATAGTCGCCCGTACCCAGATGCAGATAGCGCTTTAGCTCCCCAGCCTCGCGGCGCACCACCAAAATCATTTTGGCGTGGGTCTTGAGGCCGACCAGCCCATGCACCACATGCACGCCCGCTTGCTCTAGCTGCCGCGCCCAAAAAATATTGTTAGCCTCATCAAACCGAGCCTGTAGCTCGATTAGCACCGCCACCTGCTTACCGTTTTCGGCGGCGGCAATCAGGCTCTGCAAAATTGGGGAATTGGCAGAAGTGCGGTAGAGCGTCATTTTGATCGCCAGCACCTGCGGATCGGCGGCGGCTTCGGCCAAAAATAGCTGGACGCTCGCCGCAAAGGAATCATAGGGATGGTGCAGCAGCCGGTCGCCTTGGCGAATCACGCTAAAAATGCGGTCATGCTGCGGCTGAGCTGAGGGCTGAGCTGAAGGCTGAGCAGCGCGCAGGCTGGGCGGAACAGGCGCAGTCCAGGGGGCATATTTGAGCTGAGGCAGCGGCAGTGCCGCCAGCGTTCGCAGGTCTTGCAGCGCTAGCAACCCCTGCGTCTGGTAGATATCTGCCGCCGTCAGCTCCAAGGCTTGGATCAGCGTGCGGCGAATCCAGGCTGGGGCAGTGGCTTCGATCTCTAGCCGCAAGGCAGTGGCTCCAACCCGTCGCCGCCGCAGCTCTTGTTCCACCGCTCGCAGC
>CASBQH010000441.1 GCA_949127695.1 Synechococcales cyanobacterium PMM_0073 | reverse complement strand
TTCAAAGTCCCCCAGAATATAGCCCTGTGGGCATCTAAGAAAGGGGGATTTAGGGGGCGGATCGGGGCGCAACTTACGTTTACAAGCTTCTATTCAGTCGGCAAGTAGCACATGCGGAACCTAGCTAATTCCGGCTGACAGCTGCATAATTTGCACCAGTTGGCTGATTTGGGGAGCAGACTGTGCCGTTCTGGCCGCGTCGGTTGGCTGAGCTGCTTCAGCCTGGGTGACTTCAGCCTGGATGACTTCAGATTTTGCCAGATAGGGAAATACCGACAGGCCGGGAATCTGGTAGGCAGCCTGGGTTAACTCTACCGTGAGGGTAATGAGAGGCAGTCGCGCTAGCGCCGAGTGGCTCAACGCCTGCATAAAAGCCTCTGGCTCAGTTTGAATCCGATCGATCAGCACTAAATCCGGCTTCCAAACGCGAACCAGCAGATCGGCTTGCTCTAGATCGTCCACTTCTAAGACACGGCAGTGATAGGGATGCAGCAGCTGATTTACGTCCTGCGTGAGCGCCTGGGGCGAAGCCAGCGTGAAGGTTGGACTGCCTTCATAGAGATGCAGCACCGTCAAGTCAGAGATCAAATCTGACAGCCCCGAATCCGCTGGAGCAATCAACTGCTCTAGGCAATGCTGGAGCGCCTCTATTTGAATTGGAAAACTTAAAAATCCATCTGCGCCCTGCTGCAACGCCTGCTCGCGCTCACCCCAGAGCGCCGTCACCACCAGCGGAATCTGGCGGGTCGAGCTGTCGGCTTTAAGCAGCGTCAGCACATCCCAGCCTGACAGCAGTGGCAGCGTTGGGTTGAGCAAAATTGCCGCAGGCTGGAGGCGACGCGCTTTTTCAATGGCCTCCGTCCCAGAGCGGGCAATCACAGCCCGGTAGCCTAATTCAGCCAGCTGGCTCGTCTGCTGCGCCAGCCGCTCGGCGTTGTCCTCAATGATCAGCAGCAGTCGATTCTGCTGACTCAGATCAGAATCCACCTCAGCGGCCAAGCTGTGATCTGCTTGAGGCGGCATAGGCGGCAGCAGCAGCGTAAACCGACTGCCAACGCCCAGGGTTGAAGTGAAGGTGACATCGCCGCCATGCAGTCGTGCCAGCTGCTGGGTTAGCACTAGCCCCAGCCCGGTGCCCTGGAACTGTCGGGTTAACGGCTGCTCTAGCTGCTGAAATTTCTGAAAAATCAGGTGCTGCTTGTCTTCCGGGATGCCAATGCCGGTGTCCCAGACCGTAAAGGCAATCCAGCCCTCCCAACTCTCCACCTGCAAGCCAAACTCGCCGCCCGGTTCGGTAAACTTGATCGCGTTGGAGAGCAGATTGGTCAGCATCTGCCGCAGCCGCAGCTCGTCGGCCACAATAGAGTCCAGATCAGGCTGGATTTCGAGTCGAAAGTTGAGCGCCGGCACGGGTTCCGCTCCTCGGTTCGGCTCCGCACCTTCAATCAGCTGCCGCGACTGTTCGTAGGTCTGCTGGCAGAGCGTCGAGATCGAGATTGGTTCTAGCAGCAGCTCTAGCTGCCCGGTTTCGGTGCGGGTTAAATCTAGAATATTGTTGACAATTGCCACCAAATGCCGTCCGCCCTGATAGATCAGCTTGGCGTAGTGCAACTGGCGCTCGTTGAGACTGCCAATCTGCTGATCTTTGAGCAGGCTGGACATGCCTAAAATTGCGGTCAGCGGCGTTTTTAGCTCGTGGCTAATGCAGGCCAAAAACTCATCTTTAAGTCGATTCAGCTGGGTTAAATCAGCATTTTTGGCAGCCAGCTCTTTCGCAATCTGCTGCTGTTCGGTTTTATCTTCTGCCCAAACCAGCCAGAGTTGCTCGGTTTGAATCAGACTGCGCCAGTCGGGGTCAGGGCTAAATTTTAAGGAGGCCAGCTTGAACGCGGCAGCCTCGGCTTGCCAAGCGCTGGCTAATGCATTGGCAGAAGCAGGCTGCGTATCGCCCATTGGAATTTTAATAAACTGCCAGATTTGCTCTTGGCCAGTTTTCATGGGGCAGATGCAGATGCAGGTATTAGGCTCAGCGCCGAGCTGACAGCTGCCTGACTGAGCGTCGCGCTGATGAGCGGAGCTGCCCGCACCGAGCTGTATGTCAGATCCAGCTCCCACACTGGCCGAGAATGCAGCCTCTAAGATCCGAGCCGCCGAGCGCCGAATCCGCTGCGGATGCTGAATTGCTCCAACCTGCTGCCGCCAAGCTCGATTTTGGCTGACAATGCGCCCAGCCGAAGTTTGCAGCATGAGCGGCAGGGGAAGGCGCTCGAGCAGCTCAATCAGCGGATCAGGACAGGAGCTGAAGCCGGTGCGATGCTCAGCCAGATGGCTAGTTAGATCTGCCAAAGGCTGATCAGCAAGCTGCTCCATCGGCTGACTGCTCACCTCAGCCTGTAGCGCCATCAGCAGCCGCGTTCGATCGAGCAGCCCCACCCACTGTCCGGTTGAATCCACCCAGACGAGCGGCAGAGCCAATTCAGCCAGCTGTGAGCTTTGCAGCTGCTGCTGCGCTGTGGCTAAGTCAACCTCAGTTTGGAGCAGTCGCACCGGCTCAAGCAGCTCTGGCCAATCTTGCAGCTGAGTCAACTCTGGCCAAGCCGCAGCAGGCGTGGCGGGCAGCAGGGTAATAAATCGGCTGAGCCGCAAGATGCCCTGCGGCTGCCGACCTACCGGGCAGTTGACCAAAATCTGCTCAGAGCCGCTCTGCCGAAACTTCTGCCAAACTTCGGCCAGTGTCTGGGTTTGATCGCAAGTCGGAACTGAGACGATGAATTCTCTGAGAAAAGAGATATTCATTTAGGATGAAGCCCATAAAGAGCCAGAAAATGCGAGCATGACGAACCTACTGCGAAATTGCTGTAAAAGCTGGCTGTTGAAAGCTAACCGGTGTAAAGCCAACCCGATTGCCACTGCCAGTACGCTGCAACATAGCCTCCAGTGCGGCTGAAAGGGCTGTGCCTAAGAGAGATTTGCTAACTCGCTGATAGTGGCTGACTCCAGTGGCTGACTCAAATCTAGGGCGATTCCAGCTTTTAAACTGATTCGCTGCCTTAATTATGCCGAGATCTGAGTAGAATATTCCCCTTTTCAATTACAATAAGTGTTAAGTATTTTGATAGCTGTAAATATTTTTGTATAGTTCTGTCGCTTGATCTTGATGGTTTGGCAATTGATTTCAAGCCAGTTAGATGATCTATCTAGCGGAATAGCTAGACGGGCACTTGTTTTTAAGCCGTTCTCAATCTAGGCGAGGTCACGCAAAACTCAATGGCACAGCAGCTGCGGTTAGCTGAAAAGCTGAAGGAGCGTCTAGGATATCTGGGCGTATATTACAAGCGAAACCCTCAAACATTTTTACGGAACATGACGCCGTCTGAAAAAGCAGATATGCTGCGGCAGCTTAAGCAAGACTACCGCGAGATTATTCTGGCTTATTTTTCAGATGAACGGGGCCTCAATGACAAGATTGATCAGTTGATTAACTTGATGTTTTTGATTGACCTGCCAATTGCTCAAGTCGTTGAAATTCATATGGAAATTATGGATGAGTTCTCGAAGCATTTGAAACTGGAGGGGCGCAGCGACGAAATCCTGCTAGACTACCGCCTGACTCTGATTGACATGCTGGCGCATCTCTGCGAAATGTATCGGCGTTCAATCCCGCGTGACGCCTAGCCTGCCGCTGTGAATCTAGGCAATCTGAGCTAGGATGACAGCATTGCGGTTGCCATGAGACGAGCAAGCCCTCTACGCTGAGCTTTGACCTAAGTTCTGAATCCATGAGTCCTCTGAAAAAGACCTATATTCTCAAGCTGTACGTAGCTGGCAATACGCCCAACTCGGTGCGCGCCTTAAAAACACTCAACAATATTTTGGAAAAAGAGTTTCAGGGTGTCTATGCGCTCAAGGTGATTGACGTGCTCAAAAATCCGCAGCTGGCCGAAGAAGATAAAATTTTGGCCACGCCCACGCTTGCCAAAATCCTGCCGCCGCCGGTACGCAAAATTATCGGCGACCTCTCAGATCGAGAGCGCGTCTTGATTGGACTCGATCTGCTGTATGACGAGCTGCAAGAAGACGAGCTGCAAGAAGACGAGCTGGAGAATGAAGCTCAACAACTTTAACAACGACCTCAGCCGTTTGATCAAGCTAGAGGCGGGCTAGAGGCTGAGACCAAGTATAATTCCACGTATAATTCATGGACAGAGCGGCATTTACTAAAGATCCGCCGCCAATTGAGTAGAGGTTACGCGACTCATGACCCAGGCCAATTCTAGCCCATCACCGAGCGCAGAGACTTCAGAACCGCGCTCAGAGCAGAGTCCAGAGCGCATGGGCGTCCACAAAATTCGCACTCTGATTGAAGGCTTTGACGATATTAGCCACGGCGGCCTGCCGGTAGGGCGCACCACCTTAATCAGCGGCACGTCGGGCACGGGCAAGACGCTGTTTGCGACGCAGTTTCTCTACAACGGCATCACTCAGTTTGACGAAGCGGGCGTCTTTGTCACCTTTGAAGAATCACCCGCTGACATCATCAAAAATGCCTATAGCTTTGGCTGGAATTTGCAGCAGTTTGTCGATGAAGGCAAGCTGTTTATCCTAGACGCTTCGCCTGACCCTGAAGGCCAAGATGTCATTGGCAACTTTGACCTCTCGGCCTTGATTGAGCGCATTCAATACGCCATTCGCAAATATAAAGCCAAGCGCGTCTCGATTGATTCGGTAACGGCGGTATTTCAGCAGTATGATGCGGCTTCGGTGGTGCGGCGCGAGATTTTTCGGCTGGTGGCGCGTCTGAAGCAGGTGGGCGCAACCACAATCATGACCACCGAGCGAATCGAAGAATATGGCCCGGTGGCGCGGTTTGGCGTCGAAGAATTTGTCTCAGACAACGTAGCCATTGTGCGGAACGTGCTGGAGGGCGAGCGGCGGCGGCGCACAATTGAGATCCTGAAGCTGCGCGGCACCACCCATATGAAGGGCGAATATCCGTTTACGATTACGGGTCAGGGCGTAAATATTTTTCCGCTGGGAGCGATGCGACTGACCCAGCGTTCATCCAACGTGCGCGTCTCGTCAGGAGTCACCACGCTAGACGAAATGTGCGGCGGCGGCTTTTTCAAAGATTCAATTATTCTCACCACGGGCGCAACCGGAACCGGCAAGACGCTGCTGGTCAGCAAGTTTTTGCAGAACGCCTGCAATCAGGGCGAGCGGGCGATTTTGTTTGCCTACGAAGAGTCGCGGGCTCAGCTCTCGCGCAACGCCTATTCCTGGGGCACAGATTTTGAAGAGCTAGAGCAGCAGGGCTTGTTAAAAATTATCTGCGCCTATCCAGAGTCGGCAGGGCTAGAGGATCATTTGCAAATTATCAAGTCTGAGATCTCTGAGTTCAAGCCCTCGCGAATTGCGATCGACTCGCTCTCGGCGCTGGCGCGGGGGGTGAGCAACAATGCCTTTCGTCAGTTTATTATTGGCGTTACCGGCTTTGCCAAGCAGGAAGAAATTACCGGCTTTTTCACCAACACCACCGACCAATTCATGGGGTCAAATTCGATCACTGACTCGCATATTTCTACGATCACCGACACGATTTTGATGCTGCAATATGTCGAGATTCGGGGCGAAATGGCGCGGGCGATCAACGTGTTTAAGATGCGCGGCTCTTGGCATGACAAGGGCATCCGCGAATATGTGATCAGCGGCGACGGCCCAGAAATCAAAGACTCGTTCCGCAACTTCGAGCGAATTATCAGCGGTTCGCCTACCCGAATTTCGGTAGATGAAAAGAACGAGCTGTCGCGGATTGTCCGGGGCGTGCAGGAAAAGTCAGAGGAGCAGATTTAGCAGAATTAAATTTAGCAGGCTCAATTTAGCAGAATCAGCTTAATAGTCTGTCTCTTCCTCATATTCCACCACTCGCTTGCGCTCTGGAATATTCACCTGCGGCGCTTGGTAGGGCTGAGGGTTCTCGTCGTCTTCCCAGGCATCTTTGGTCACATCTTCATCCGGGACAATTTCTGCCTGTGGAATTTCGGCATAGGGCGGCTCATAGGGCGCGTCATTCCGCTGATCATCGCCCCAGTTGGAGGCTTCGGGCTGCTCTTGCCGCATCACCTTCATCGGCGGCTTGCTCTCCCGCTGCTCCCAGTTGTCCTCATCCCAGGTTTCTTCAGCAATCGGCAGGCGCTGCCGCATTGGCTCAACCGGGACGCGCACCCCAGAAGGCAGCTGATTTTCGGTCTTAGTGGGCGTGGCGTAGTCTACCTCGTCGTCCCGATTCCAGGGCGGTTTGCCAATGCCAATTCGCTCTAATAGACCCACAGTTAGCTGATTCAGCTTCTCTTCTGCGCCTTCAAACACAATCAGCCGATCGGGGCCACTGCTCACCACTTCCTGCATCGACAGCTCATAGGTGCTAATCAGCTGATCGGGAATTTGCGGCAGGCCAATCGAGGCCACCACAATTGACTCGACCCGCCCATCGGCGGTGTCAAACTTAAAGCCGCGCACCTTGCCCAATAGCTCGCCGGTTTCGGTGATCACTTCGCTGTTGATCAGAGTGCTGTAGGCTTCGGCGTTGAAGTCATCTTCCGTGGTCAGATTGTCATCCACCAAAATCACATCGCCGATTTGGCGGACGCTGGTGAGCAGCATCGTCTGCTGGACGTTAGACAGCACCCCAGACAACATGCTCTCGCGCATATCGATCGCAATTACCTCGCGCCGATCAACATCGACCCAGAGCTGACTGACCACGCCGAGCCGCTTGCCGCCGCTGCGCGTGATAATCTGTGTCCCCATTAAATCCGAACGCTGGCAATACTGTGGTTCAAAAGTCATGTGGTTCTAAAATCATGTTCGAGGCTCAAACACTCGAAGCGGTCTCAAGCAGGCGGTTTCGAGCAGACTGAGATCACAAATCCCCAGGCTCTCCAGAACTCCGGCAGCCCGATCCATCTCAGCGTATCACCCAATTTAACCCGAAGCGCCCTGCTGCAAGGTCAGCCCCAGAACCTGAGTATAGGCTCCGCGAGCCTGGGTGACACCAATCGTCCGCTCAGCAGATTCAATCATCGGTCGGCGCAGGCTAACCACAATAAACTGCGCCTGCTGCGCCTGGTGTTTAATCATTCTAGCTAATCGCTCCACATTTGCCCCATCCAGGAACATATCCACCTCGTCGAAGGCGTAGAACGGCGAAGGTCGGTAGCGCTGGAGGGCAAAGATAAAGCTGAGCGCCGTCAGCGACTTTTCGCCCCCCGACATAGAAGCCAACCGGCGCACCGGCTTGCCCTTGGGATGCGCCACGAGGTTGAGGCCGCCCGCAAACGGATCTTGCGGATCGTCAAGCTGCAAATAGCCGTCCCCGTCCGAGAGTTCGGCAAAGATCGTCTGGAAGTTTTCGTTCACCGCGTCAAAGGCTTCTTTGAAGGCGCGCTGCCGCAGCGTCGTGAAG
>CASBQH010000440.1 GCA_949127695.1 Synechococcales cyanobacterium PMM_0073 | reverse complement strand
GTGGATTCTGCCAGCCGAAGCGAAAGGCAAACAGCGAAAAGCTAATCCCCAAGCACCAGAGCGCTAGGCTGCGAGCAATTGGCACAAATGGGTCAAGCATCTGGGCTGAACGCCAGAGTCGGCTATTGTAGCCCCAGAGCAGCGCAGGCGGCAGCAGAAAGGCAATCGGCACAGCCCAACCGCGACTTGCTTGCCCCAGCGAAAACGCTATCAGTATATTATTGCTAATGGCCAGAGCGACGGCAATGCCGCCCAGCCCAAATAGCAGCCGAGAACGACAGCGGTAGGCCAACGGCACAAACAGCAGCGCTGCCACCAGCGGCATATGCTGCACCAACAGCGGCCAGATTGAATCAGATGAGCCGCTCCAGTGGTTTGTCCAGCCCAGCCAGTAGGCCAGCTGCAACAAAATCCAGGCCAATAGCCCTAGCGAAGTCAGCCGCAGACCGTAGGCCATGACCGCTACGCCCAGCCCCCAAACCCAAAACAGTTCGTAAATTTGGCCGCTCTGGTGAAACATCTGCGACATTAAGCCCAGGTTGGCTCCCAGCAATAGCCCGCCCGTGAGCAGCAGACCATGCCCCAAGCGCTGGGTTTTGGCGGCGGGCTGACGCCAGAGATAGAAGCCAGCGGCATTCACGCCCCAAAATAGCCCCAGCAGCAGCAAAAGCTTGACTGGACGCGGCCAGACCTGCCAGTTGGCCGCGACGAAGGTAATGGCGGCCAGCCCCAGCAAAATGCCGCCCAGCCCCAGCAGAATTGCTGTAAACCGCTGGCTAGCATCACCTTCTAGCGCTCGGAGCTGATAGCGTTCGCAGAGCTGTTCGTAAAGGCTCGCATCAATTAGACCTTCCTGCCACCATTGTTCGGCCTCTCGACGTAACTCCCGACGAAATTTTTCTGTGCTCATGGTGCGCTGTGCGGAGTAGTGAAACCAATCTACTCAGTTTTTCAGCGCTGAGTGCCCTGAAGTGGACGGTTGATCGGGCTGGCTTGAGCTGAATGTCGCTGAATGTAAAAGCGCCAGCAGCCAGATAAAACCCGAATATGAGGTAGCTCATAGAACCGTTTCTCACCTTCTGGCACAGTGAGAGTACAACACAGCCGGAGGTCTGTTATGACCCAGAAAACCTTAAATCTGAACTCAGTGCCGGGGCATCAAGTCTTGGCTGCTGCTGGCAAGAAGATTTTGCGACCAGGAGGCAAAGCGGCAACTCAACAGCTGCTGGCATGGGCAAACTTCAAATCTGGTGAAACGGTGCTAGAACTGGCAGCAAGTTTTGGTGAAAGCGCAATTGCGCTGGCGCAACAGTTTGGAGTGCGCGTGGTCGGAGTTGAAAAGAGTCCAGACAGTGTGGTTCGCGCTCGTGCCAACATTCAGGCTGCTGGAGTCGCGCATCTGGTTGAAGTGATCGAAGGTGATATTTTTCAGCTAGATGCCATTTCTGAGCAATTTGACTATGTTTTGGCTGAAGCGATCTTAACAATGCAATCGCCGCCGGGTAAAGCAAAATTACTCCGCAGCATTCACGATCGATTAAAGCCGGGAGGTCGGTTTTTGTCTCATGAACTGCTGGTGATTGGCGATCGTGAAGCCGAAATTCATCAAGCTTTAGCACAATCAATTCGAGTGAATTCTACCCCTTTGACTGAAGCGCACTGGATATCAGCTTGTGACGCAGCAGAACTTGCTGTATTGCAGCAACAGACAGGCACAATGGGGCTGCTAAATCCCACTCGGATCATTGCAGATGAAGGTTGGAGCGATGCCGCAAAATTCTTCTGGAAAGTCATGACTCAAGCTCCATTACGCCAGCGAATTTTATCAATGCGGCAGGTGTTTCAACAGTACAGATCAGAGCTAGGCTACATCGTTTTTGTGGCCGAGCGCCGCTAAATTATTTACAGCAATCACAGGTACAGAGCTATGACTACAACTTCTACCAATCCTTCCGCCTTCACCGCACAACTCAAAGAATGGATCGACTACAGCAAACCGGGCGTGACTCGAAAAGCGATTGTCAAAGATGCTCAATCGCCAATTGCGCTGATCTGCCTCACAGCGGGAACCGAAATGTCTGAACATACGGCTCCTCGGACGGTTTCATTGATGGTCATTGAGGGACGCGGAACGTTTACGCTTGAAGGACGCGAAATTGTGATGGAGCCAGGTGTCTGGATCTATATGCCAGCCCATACGCCCCATGCGCTCCGAGCCGCAGAAAATCTGGCATTTCTGCATCTATAAAATCGTGTTAGTCAAGCCCTGAGCAATCCTGGTTAAGGCTAGCTCATCAATCACCATAATTTTGCCGCCTCGACGGTAGGATACGATCCCATGAAGCTGCTTAAACAGGCGAACCGATTCTTCATAGGTAATGCCAATTCTGCGAGCAATGTAGTAGTGAGATTGCAGATCAAGCCAAACTGCGGGCTGAGTCAGATCAGTCTGCTGCTCCATCGCGGTATCTTGAATCAACCGAGCTAACCGCACGATCGCGCGTTCCGAGACCAAGCCATGCACTGTTTCATGCAGCTGTTGCAATCGTTGATTCAGCACTGCCATCATCTTGAGGGCGATTTCTGGATTTGCCTGAATAGCCTTCAGCAGAGCCTCTCGCTTGACGATCAACACCTGCACTGCGGCTTCTGCAACTACCATTGCCGGCGCGATCGCGTTGCCAAATAAGGCAGGAGCCGCAAAAATCTCCCCAACGTTTAAAGTTCGCAGAATGGTTTCTTTACCTGTGGTCGCTGTTTTAACTACGCGCAACCTGCCCTGAGTCAGGGCATATAAGGCAGCAGGCAAGCGATCGCCCTCCTGCATAATCGTTTCCTCTGCCTGATATTTCCGGATCTCGCTATCAGGCTGCAATAGAGCCATCTGTTCTGGCTGGAGATCTGCAAAGATCGAAATGCTGGCAAGTTGCTCGATCGTGGCTTTCATCACTCATCTTGTCATGGGCTGGCACCGCTTACCGAAACCTTAGCCTAATCTCGCTGCATCCAGAGATCGTATATGTCAAACTCAACCGCTTCGTCTGCTCAACCCGCTCGCCCATCGGCTTCGCAGCACTGGTACCGTCTTGATGAGATCATAGATCATAGTCATGCATGACTAGAAACGCAAACCCATAAAACGGATTGGCATAAATTGAGGCATCACAGCTTTCTTCTGCTGACACCCAAAGATGATCCTGCGCGATATCCGCAAATATTTCGCTCAGGTTTTGGTACTGTTGCTCATCGGTAAATTCAGCATTCACTGGCGTCTGGCGAAACTGCTGCATCAGCCAATCCCCCAGCTCTGTTTGACTGTAATCTGAAAGCTGGATCGATTTGCCTTCTAGGTAGAGTTTGGCGAGCGTTTCGACTTTAGATACAGGTTTACAAGAAGTTAGCATTTCTAGATCTCCACTGCTTGATATTGCTATTCTGGCAGAGAGGCTTAATTGCCTGACTGATCTAGCTCATACTCCAATGTCTATGCTCTTGTAGCCCTGTCACTCTACCTACGAGCAACTGCTAACTCAAACAATTCAAACCTCACTTCTTCCAGAATTTGCAATTGCTAGGCTGTAGTGACTAAAGCAGGGTCTGACTTTAACAAAATAGTGAATCCTATGCGTCGTCACCAGCTTAAAAATTTTGGATATCAGCTTGAGATCAGCATTTTGGCTGTTTTGGCAGCGGTAGTCTTGGTTCTAACTGAAGCTGCGCCCAGCTTGGCTCAGTTTCGGCCACCCAACCGGGGAATGCCAGGGCGACGAGAAGGCGGCGGTACGCGCGGCGGCTGTCCAATCCAACAGCCCGGACTGACGGCTTTGATGCCAGAGAGCAATTTGGGCAGGACGCTAGCCCCTGATCCGACGTTTTTTTGGTATGTGCCCCAAAATTCGGTGGCGGCGGCAGAATTTGTGCTGCTGGATGCCAGCAACAGCGAGATCTACAAAGCGCAGATGGCTGTTCCCACAGAGGCAGGCATTGTCAGCCTGACGCTGCCCCAAGATCAGCCGCCGCTGGAGCTAGGGCAGTCCTATCGCTGGTACTTTTCGCTAATCTGCGAGCCGCTCGATCGCTCTGCCGATATGTTTACCTCTGGCTGGGTAGAGCGAGTAGAGCCGAGTGCTGAACTGAGCGCTGCGCTGGCGACTGCCCCGGCTGCGGATCTCCCCAAGCTCTACGCCGAGGCTGGCCTTTGGCAGGATGCGCTGACCGCACTAGCGAGCCTGCGTCAGTCTGAGCCGCAGAACCCGGCTGTGATGACGCAGTGGCAAAACTTGCTGCAAGATGTGGGGCTAGAGGCGCTGGCCGATCAGCCGATTTCGTCGGTGGATTTGGCCGCACCCTGACTCGGCGGCGAATCTCTGAGATAATAGAGCTTTTCTAGGCTGCAATGCTCGACTCTATTGCTAGCTCATCCTGGCAGGGAACCTTAGCGCTGACCTACGAGCAGCGCGCCGACAAAACGATTCCGAGCCAGGTGCAGATGCAGGCTCCGCTCAAGCTCCAGCGGCCTTTTTACCCGGAAGGCGCAGTTTGCCATAGCGTCATGCTGCATACGGCGGGCGGCATGGTCGGCGGCGACAGGCTGGCGGTTGACGTGACGCTACAGCCGCAGGCTCAGGCGCTGATTACTACCGCTGC
>CASBQH010000439.1 GCA_949127695.1 Synechococcales cyanobacterium PMM_0073 | reverse complement strand
GGTGAAGCCAGAGGCCGGTAAAACAGCGCCTCAAGATCCGGTGACGCAGCCGCAGCCAGATGAACCTGCTGCCGAACCTGTGCCAGTCGCCCCGCCGCCTGTTCCTGTGCCCATGTCTGAAGCAGAAACAGTGGTGGGCAGTCAGGGCGGAGATGAAGTGGCAGAGTTGGGGCTAGACGAGCTAGATACAGATCTGATTGGGTCTGAGGATGGCACTTGGATAGCGCCACGATCTGATCAGGAATTGGACGAGAACTCCGACGAAAATTCTAGCTCCTGAGCGCAGTCAAAACGAATCGGTCAAAACGAATCGAGATCCAGCGCTTTGGAGCCGCCCTGCTCTAGCTGAATCAAAATCTGGCCGAGCTGCGTCCAGACTAAAACGCCGGTGAGCAGCGTTAGCAGAAACGCAATGCCAAAGGCAATGGAGCCAGGAAAGCCGAAAATTGAAATTCCGGAGGCCAAGAACAACCAGGTGCCCAGGCAAATGCCCCAAAACGGCAGCATCAGCGACATGCCGCGCATGTTGGCCAGCGTCCGAGTCGAACGGTTGCGCGCCCAGTCGTTGACGGAGCCTTTCAGCGTCGATTCAAAGGCAGAGCCGGAGGTGAGCGAGATCAGCAGACCCGCAAACAGCAGAAAATAGGGGGGATTAGCGTAGTCCACAGAATGGCTCCTTAACGGCGATCGAGAGAATTAAACGGCATCAGCGGCACGCGAGCTGCCGGAGCGAAGTTCCGCAGCGCACCCAGCGCCACGTCGAACAGTCGAGCAGGCTTCACGTCATCTTTGATTAGGTTCCAGAGTCGCCGCACCTCTTCGGTATGCAGGCGGTCATCTTCAACCAAGGCCAGAATTAGCTGCTGCCGCAGGTATTGTCCTTCGGCTGACAAGAGGTATTGTAGGCCGAGTTGGGCAGTCGGCAAAATGTCGAAGTCTTGATCAGATTGAGCAATTTGCAGCAGGTTTTCTAACCGCTCCCACTGAAACTTACCGTCTTTGATTAAGACTTCTAGCAGCCGCAGCCGCAGCCGGGGTGATTCGCCCATTAGCAAGCGTCGCGCCACGTAGGGATAGGCGACATTCACAATCTTAAAGTCAGGATTAAGGCTGAGCGCAATCCCTTCCTGCGTCACCAGCGAGCGAATAATTAGCGCAAACTTGGCGGGTAGCCGGAACGGATATTCGTACATCAGCGAGGCAAACTGATCGGTAATCGAGCGAAAGTTGAAGTCGCCGACGCTGGCTCCCATCGCGTTGCCCATCACGATTTCAATCGCGGGCACAATCGGGCGAATATCGACATCGGCAGTCAGAAAGCCCAGCTTGACGAAGTCCTGTGTCAGCGCCTCGTAGTCCTGGTTGATCAAATGCACCACCGCATCGACCAGGGTTTCTTTCATCTCCTCGCTGAGCTGATCCATCATGCCGAAGTCGATATAGGCCATCTGGCCACTGGGCAGAGCGAACAGGTTGCCGGGATGCGGATCGGCATGGAAGAAGCCAAACTCTAGGAGCTGCCGCAGTCCTGCCGTGACGCCAATTTCAATCAGCGTGTTTTCATCCAAATTTGATTCACGCACTTTTTGCAGATCAGTCAGCTTGAAGCCGTTGATCCATTCCAGTGTCAGCACATGCTGGCCGCTGTAGCGCCAGTAGATTGCTGGCACTTTAATCGTGATGTCGTTTTGGAAGTTGGCAGCAAATTTTTCAGCGTTGCGGCCTTCGTTCACATAGTCGATTTCTTCAAATAGCTTGGTGCCAAACTCGTCCACCACCAGCGTCAGGTCATGCCCCAGATTAAGCGGCAGCCAAGGAGCGAGCCATCTGGCTCCCCAGCGCAGCAGATACAGATCGAGCGTCAGCAGCGGCAGCAGTCCGGGGCGCTGCACCTTAATGGCCACCGCCTCGCCCGTGCGGAGTTTCCCCTGATACACCTGCCCTAAGCTAGCCGCCGCGACAGGCTCTGCCGAGAACTCGCTGTACATTTCCTCAATGCTGCGATCTAGCTCCTGCTCAATAATTCGGCGGGCAATTTCGGTGGGAAAGGGCGGCAGCTGATCTTGTAGCTTGATCAGCTCATCTAAAAAGTCTTTCCGTACTAAGTCAGGCCGCGTGGAGAGTGCCTGACCCACTTTGATATAGGTGGGGCCGAGTCGAGTCAAAATCCGCCGCAGCTGAATCGCCCGATGCTGTCGCCCCAGATTGCAGCGCCCCAGCCAGTCGTCTGATTTTAGCCCCAGCGCAAAGTCCGCAAACAGCCAAATCGTGACCACCGCTCGCCAGATTGCCAGCCAGGGACGAGGGCGGTAGTAGCGACGAATGGCCTCTGGGTCATAGCGTCGCATCTGCTGCACTGAATTGTCATTCACGTCTGCCAAACCTCTTTTACTAAATCAAATGCCTCGAATCTGGCTGCTGCGGGTATTCAGACTCACGAGTCAAACTCGACAAATTGAACCCAACCAATTGGAACAGTCCAACCGAGCCAGTCGAGGCCAAGAGGAGCCGTTCGCGCTGTTATTAAATGTTAACTCTAGTATAGAAAACTACAAATCTTTCTTGGGTTAAAGTTGAAAAAAATAACTTTTGTATCAAGGAAAACCCGTAGGTAGAATTTCCTACGCCCCATAATCTCACAAAATAGTAGGCTTTGTCAGAAGTTCCTGAAGCTTTGACCTGGTTAGCTTAGTGAACAAAGCAATCGTCGTAATAAGTTTTATTAAGGTTCTGTTGAGATTTTGCTGCTGCTGATCAAGCTTGACGCGAGCTGATTGTTCGGGAATTTCCCCGCAATTTGGCGTGACGTTAAGCTTCTGTTCATATCGTCTTAAACCGCTCTTGGTATGGTTCTCATCAGGGCTGGCTAAAGCTCTGCCTAGAATTTCACCCAACACAACATCCTAGAGAGAGCGAGAGATGGCAATTAAACGGAGACATTTTTTGGCGTTTTTGGGCGCGAGTGCTGGTTCTCTGGCGCTGTCCCCCTTAACGCAACGCGGCGGCAATTCAGCGCTAGCAGGCGATGCTACAGCTCAAAACTTAGCCCAGGCGATGGCGCAGGGTAGCCTTAAGTTTCAGCCCGTCAAAAGCCCGATGCCGCTGCCCACAGACGGCTTGGATCGGCTGAAGCAAATCAGCGACTACAGCCAGTTTACGGTGGCTGATGATCTGGTACTGCCTGAAGGCTATGCCTACCAGATTGTCGCTTCCTGGGGCGATCCGGTCGGCGATTCGCGCTTTGGCTATAACAACGACTATCTTTCGTTTATTGAAACGCAGCCGAATGAAGGCTATCTGACGGTTAACTTTGAGTACATCAGCGCCCTGCCTTGGGAGCAGTCGTTTGAGCAGGTGATTGGCAAGCCGCTGCCGTTTGACAGCGTTAAAGCAGGGCTGTCGGCGACAGGCGATGAAGGCGTTGATGTGAGTGTAATGCCGGACGGTGATCCGCTCAAACAGCAGATTCAGGCGATTACCAAAGAAGCCCTAATCGATTTGGGCATGGGCGTAATTTCGGTTCGCAAAGATGCCAGCGGTCAATGGATTCGCACCCATTCGCCAGCCGACCGCCGCATCACCGGCATCTCTGGATTGGAAGATGGCCGCTATCTCAAGTCTACGGGGCCGGCCACGGTGATCTTTCGCAAAACCCAGGTGGTGGGCTATACCGATGGCTTGGGCGACAAAATTATTGGCACCTTCAACAACTGCGCGGGCGGCACTACGCCTTGGGGCACGGTGCTAAGCGGTGAAGAAAATATCCAGGACTTTGTGCCAGAACCCGTGATGGCAGACGGCAGCTCGATGCCGCCCAGCAAAAAAGCGTTTTTGATCGATGCGGAAGGCATAAACGGCACGGGCAACCCGTTTGGGCTGGCGGGCAACAAATACGGCTGGATTGTGGAAGTTGACCCAGCCAACCCCAGCGACTATGGCACCAAGCATACCTGGATGGGTCGCTTTCGCCATGAGGCAGTGGGCGTGCGGGTGGAAGCGGGCAAGCCCCTGGCTTTCTATTCTGGCTGCGACCGACGCGGCGGTCACCTCTATAAGTTTGTGAGCAGCAGCAGCGTCACCGACCCGAAAGCCAAAGCCAACTCCCAGCTGCTCACCAGCGGGATGCTCTATGCCGCTAAGTTTAATCCCGACGGCACGGGCTCCTGGATTCCGCTCAAGGCCGATACACCCGTCAACCCAGATCTGCCCAGCATCCATGTCGGCAAGATGATCGTATTGCCTAACGCCGACCGAGTTGCAGGCGGAGTGATGAAAGTGGAAGACGATGCGGCCATTGTCGGCTTCAAGCAGCAGTTCAAAACGCTGGGCGATCTGTATCAGGGCAGCCCCGACGAAATTCAGGGTGCCATCTTAATCGACGCGCATTTTGCGGCCAGCGCGGCGGGAGCCACCTGCACGGCTCGTCCTGAAGATACCGTAGTTGGGCCCGACGGCTCGATGTTTGTCACCTTCACCTCTGGTTCACCCAGCAGCAGCGACGGTAGCCCCGACGCCCGCGTGTTCAACGGCCCCAACGGCGAAACCCCCTGGGAATATGGCTGGGTGGTGCGGCTGGATGAAGCGGCCAATGACCCGGCGGCCATGAGCTTCCGCTGGCAGAAGTTTGCCACGGGCGGCGAGCCATTTGAGGGCGGCTTGGGCTTTGCCAACCCCGATAACCTGCTAGTTGATCCGAATGGCGATGTCTGGATAGTCATTGATATGTCGAGCGACAAGCTTAACAAGGCGATTCCCAGCCGGGTTGATGCGGAGGGCAAGCCGGTGAAGCAGTCAGATCTGCGCGGTTTATTTGGCAACAACTCGATTTGGTTTATTCCAGCTTCGGGGCCAAATGAGGGCGAGGCTTATCTGTTTGGCTATGGCCCGATGGATGCAGAGATGACGGGACCATTCTTTGCGCCTGACTTAAAGACATTGTTTATGGCAGCGCAACATCCGGGTGAAGTCGGTGGGATTCGCCAGAGTATGGCGGCGGATACGCGGCAGTTTGCGATGAAAAGTCTAGACGGTCAAGAGTTTATGCAAACCCGCGAGG
>CASBQH010000438.1 GCA_949127695.1 Synechococcales cyanobacterium PMM_0073 | reverse complement strand
TGGATTGCTAATCTGGATTGCTGAGACAGATCATTCCAGCACCCTCGCGTTCAAGACTATCTTTTATTCTATGAGGCTTTACTGTATGAAGCTTTACTGATTTTAAACCAGCCTCAAAAAGGGAGAGGCTTTACTGAGTCTCTCCCCGCCCTCTCCCTGAATTTACTGAATGGGCTAGGCAGGCGCTATTCGTCCTGTTTCAGCAGCTTGCGATAAAACGTCTGGGAAAAATCGGCCATGCGGGTGCTTTTGAAGGTAAACAGCGCTTCAATTAAAAAATCAACGAACTCAAAGTTGGCCAAAATCACTTCGTAGCTCAGCTCAGCGTTGCCGTCAAACTGTAGCCGACAGCGCGTTAGGTCAGCCGGAATTGAAGAGACGCTCCAAGTGGCCAAGAACGGAATGCTCTCGCCGCCTTCAATTTTGCGCGAGCCTTCCAGATTTCCCATCTGATAAAGACTGATCGCCAGCGGCAAAGCGCTGCGCTTGCGTCCCTGATAATAGGGAGAATAGACGCTGACATCTCGTGGATTCGCAGGCTGGAGTTTCTCTAACGACATGCTCAAACCTTCCTCAATTTCCGCTAAGTTCTGGGTAGTGGGTCTGAGGAGGGCTTCCACCCCTACCTCTTACCCTAGCATTCCCTATTCAAGATGATTTGACGCAGTTTGTGAAGGCAGTTTAAGGCAGTTGGGGCATGAATTTTTCAGGGAGGCTAATCAGTGCAATCTCTTCAAGTGATCGTGGTGGGCGGTGGAGCAGCCGGGTTTTGGGCGGCAATTGCCTGCGCCGAGGCATATCCGCAGGCGCAGGTGACGCTGCTAGAAGCCCGCCAGCCGCTAGCCAAGGTACGGATTTCGGGCGGCGGACGCTGCAATGTCACCCATGCCTGCTTTGAGCCTGCGGCCTTGGTGCAGCATTACCCACGCGGCGGCAAGGCGCTGCGCGGCGCATTCACCCGCTTTCAGCCCAAAGATACAGTCGCTTGGTTTGCGCGGCACGGCGTCCAGCTCAAAACTGAAGGCGATGGCCGGATGTTTCCCGTCACGGATGATTCTGAAACCGTGGTGAACTGCCTGATCCAAACGGCCCGACAGGCCGGAGTAGAGATCTATACCGGCTCGCCGGTTCAGGCCGTAGAGCGCACAGAGCGCGGCTTTGAAGTCCGGCTGAAATCTGGCCAAACGCTGCCAGCGCATCGAGTTTTGCTGGCCACCGGCAGCAGTCCGCAGGGGCATGGGCTGGCTCGCGAGTTGGGGCACAGCATTGAGCCGCCCGTGCCGTCGCTATTTACCTTCAATATCCCCGATCTCAATCTGCGCGAGCTGGCGGGCGTAGCGATTGAGCGAGCCGAAGTGAGGCTGCTGCTGCCCAAGCTAGAGCAGGCTGGAGCCTTGCTGGTGACGCATTGGGGGCTGAGCGGCCCTGCGGTATTAAAGCTCTCAGCCTGGGGCGCTAGGCTGCTACATGAGCAGCGCTACCGAGCCGAGCTGCAAATTAACTGGCTGCCCGCCAGCTCGCTGGAGGCTTCCCGGCAGCAGCTGCTAGAGACTAAGCTACAGCAGCCCAAAAAGACAGTGGCCGGGTTTTGTCCGGTCGAGCTGCCGCGCCGATTTTGGCAGTATCTGGTCAGCCGCGCTGCCGTTGAGCCAGAGCGCCGCTGGGCAGAACTCTCAAAGCCGCAGACCCAGGCGCTGCTGAAGGAGCTGCATCAGGGGCAATACCAGATTCAGGGCAAGAGCATGTTCAAAGATGAGTTTGTCACCTGCGGCGGCGTCCGGCTGCCTGAGGTAGACTTCAAAACGATGCAGAGCCGCCTCTGTCCAGGGCTATTTTTTGCAGGCGAAGTTCTGGATATTGATGGCGTCACGGGCGGCTTCAACTTCCAGAGCGCCTGGACAACAGGCTGGCTGGCTGGGCAGGCGATCGGGGCGGGCTGAGCGCAAATTTCTCAGCTTACCCAGATGAGTTTGATCCCAATGATTATAATGAAGCTCTCCCCATGACTGAGGATGTAAGGTCATGTCTCGCTTAGATAGCCTCAATTTAACAGCCGCTGGGTCAGACAGCGCTGCTCGGTGGACGGTGGACGACTACCATCAGATGATTCAGGCTGGAATTTTGGTAGATCGGCGGGTTGAGCTGCTGAATGGAGTAATCGTTGAAATGTCGCCTGAAGGAGAACCCCATGCTTACTACCGACGCACTGCTGCTAAATATCTAGAGCAGCGGCTAGGTGAACAGGTTGAAGTGCTGCAAGCCAGTCCAATCACGATCCCCGGCAGTAGCTCTGAGCCTGAACCGGATGTCGCAGTGGTTCAGCCGCTAGGACGCGAATATTTGCAGCACCACCCCTACCCTGAAAATATTTTTTGGTTAATTGAATATTCCAACAGCAGCCTGCGTAGAGACCGGGGCATCAAAGCCCAGATCTATGCGGCAGCAGGAATTCAAGAATATTGGCTGATGAATTTGCAGGCCAAGCGGCCTAGTCTCATTGTGATGCGCGATCCGGTCAACGGACTCTATCAAGCTAGAGCGACCTATACAGATGGCTTGATTTCGCCGTTGGCCTTTCCAAGCATCCAGCTCTCGCTTCAGCAACTGCTGGATTAGCTAGCGGGCAGCTCTAATTCCAAGCCGGATGCGTCAAGAGCGCTGCAATCACCCGCACGCCGCGCAGCTGATTAGAGAGCGGCAGATGGCCTTTGGGCGCATCCAGGCTCCAGGTAAACTCCTGTGGATAGCGCGTCCAGCTGTTGCCGTTCTTCCAGCCGATTTGGTGCCAGAGCTTTTCCCAGTTTTTGGCGGCGCTCAGCCACAGATCCCGCTGCACCGAGAAGCCAAACTTGCCGCCAGAATGCACCCGCCAGAGCTTGTCAATGGTTTGCAGGTCGGTGGCTGGGAAATTAGTGACCTCGGTGAAGTAGAGCCACTTGCGCTGAACGGCCATTTCGCCTGCGAGTTCGCAGAGCTTTTCAATCGTCAGGCGGTCGGCGGCTTCAAAGGACTGTTCGGCCAGCAGGGCTTGCAGCGGCGCGTAGTCGATCTGGCGCTCGGAGGTCAGCGGCACAATCCCCTGCGGAAATTCAGCCTGCAAGAATGCCTGAGTTTGGGGATTGGCTGAGCGCAGCGTTTGGTAGACTTTGCCTTCAATAATGCCTGTCAAGCCAGCTTGACGATCTTGCAAAAAGCGCATCAGCACCGCCAAACCCGCCTCAGAGTTGGCCAGCTCATCCAGAATTTGGGACTGATTTTTGAGCGATTCTGAATTGAGCCGCGCCAGAAAACTGGTCATAAAATCAGCAGGCTCAGCCGCTAGGTCAGGCGTCAGATTGGGGGAGGGCAGGTCGGGCATGATCAACGAGGCCGAGTAGTCTGAAGTCGGCAGTAAAGACACAACTTTACATTGTAGAGGGAAGGACGCCAAGCCTTGTTGCGAATCGTAAATCTCTGGCGAGAATTCCCAGATTTTGCACAGCCTATTTGCACAGCCTATTTGCACAGCCTACTCAGCCTCAAGCGGCGCAGCGGGCGGACGGTAGCCCCGCTCAAAGGCGTACCGAATCAGCTGCGAGCGGCTTTCCAAATGCAGCTTGCTGAGAATATTGCTGAGGTGCGTCTGCACGGTGCGCGGGCTAATAAACAGCCGATCGCCAATCTGCTTATTGGTAAAGCCCTGGATCACTTCCCAAAACACCTTTTCCTCAGCAGGCGTCAGCGGCAGCGGCTTAGGCGGTACTTCAGGGCTGGGCGCTTCAATCTGCGACTGCTGCATTAGCCGGACAATTTCGGCATGGATGCGGCGCGAGCGCTCTAGCTGAGACTCGATTTTGGCGACCAGCTCTTTCGGGTCGAAGGGTTTAATCAAATAGTCATCTGCGCCCATCTGATGCCCCTGCACCCGATCTTCGACATCTTTACGGCTGGAGAGAAAAATAAACGGCACCAGCTGTCCTGAGCGCGTTGCCCGCAGACGACGGCAAAATTCTAGCCCGTCCATTTCTGGCATCATCACATCTGAAACGACAATATCTGGCGGGTTTTGCTCAAACAGGCTGAGCGCTTCGGCTCCAGAGGTGGCTTCCTGCACCGAGTAGCCGCGATTTTGTAAATAGCGGATCACGGCGGTGCGAAGCGTGATGTCATCGTCAACAATTAGGACTTTTTTCATCTCGGCTTTTATTCCAGTTAAACTGTCAGCTTAGAGGCAAATTTCGGAGTCAAAACCGTTATATGTAAAGTCAAATCCGGCGAGGCGCTTCAGCTTTTCAGCATAGCGAATTTAGGAGATTCAGCTCAGTTTTGTTCAAAGTGAGTCATTATCTCGCAGCAGATCCGCTACTCTACTGTCTAAACTGTTGCTTGCTGAGAAAATAGGATCTGCCGCAGTATGTACGAAAAAATTACCCCCCCTTCAACCGGAAGCACCATTACCTTTGCCCAAGGTGAGCCACAGGTGCCAAATGACCCGATCATTCCGTTTATTTTAGGTGACGGCACAGGCGTTGATATTTGGCCAGCTGCCCAATTGGTATTTGATGCAGCGGTTGAAAAAGCCTATGGCGGCGAGCGCAAAATCGTCTGGTTCAAGATCTATGCGGGCGACGAAGCCTGCGAGGTCTACGGCACCTATCAATATTTGCCCGAAGACACCCTCACTGCCATCCGTGAATATGGCGTGGCGATCAAAGGCCCGCTGACTACGCCGATTGGCGGCGGCATTCGCTCGCTCAACGTAGCGCTGCGCCAGATTTTTGACCTCTACGCCTGCATTCGCCCCTGCAAATACTACGCGGGCACGCCTTCGCCGCACAAAACGCCCGAAAAGCTAGATTTGATTGTGTACCGCGAAAACACTGAAGATATCTATCTGGGCATTGAATGGAAGCAGGGCAGCGAAATTGCCGAAAAGCTGATCAAGCTGCTGAACGAGGAGCTGATTCCGGCCACGCCAGAGCATGGCAAAAAGCAGATTCCGTTAGATTCTGGGATTGGGATTAAGCCAATCAGCAAGACTGGCTCCCAGCGGCTGGTGCGACGCGCCATTCGCCACGCGCTGCGGCTGCCTAAAGCCAAGCAGATGGTGACGCTGGTGCATAAGGGCAACATCATGAAATATACCGAAGGCGCATTCCGCGACTGGGGCTATGAGCTGGCCACCAGCGAGTTTCGGGATGAATGCGTCACCGAGCGCGAGTCCTGGATTTTGGGCAACAAGGAGCATAATCCCGACCTGAGCATTGAAGATAACGCCCGCCAGATTGAGCCGGGATATGACGCGCTGACCGACGAGAAAAAGCAGAAGGTCTGCGAAGAGGTGCAGACGGTGCTGGACAGCATTTGGTCAACGCACGGCAGCGGCCAGTGGAAGGAAAAAATCATGGTGAACGACCGGATTGCCGACAGCATCTTCCAGCAGATCCAGACGCGCCCGGACGAATATTCGATTTTGGCGACAATGAACCTGAACGGCGACTATCTCTCGGATGCGGCGGCGGCGATTGTTGGCGGGCTGGGCATGGGGCCAGGAGCGAATATTGGCGACCAATGTGCCGTGTTTGAAGCGACGCATGGCACGGCTCCCAAACATGCCGGACTCGACCGGATCAATCCCGGCTCGGTGATTCTCTCTGGCGTGATGATGCTGGAATTTATGGGCTGGCAGGAGGCGGCTGACCTAATCAAAAAAGGCATCGGCATGGCGATTTCTAACGGCGAAGTCACCTATGACCTAGCGCGCCTGATGGAGCCGCCAGTGTCGCCACTGAAATGCTCGGAGTTTGCCAAGGCTATCGTTAAGTATTTCTAGCCCTAGCCGCAAATCCCTGAAACCTCTGCTAGGGCAGCTTTATGGAGAGCGCATCAGCAGAGGTTCCAGATCTAGTTGCTCAACTATCGCTTGAGATGACGCTCTAGAAAAGCGGTAGTTTTGCCCCAGGCATCTGCGGCGGCTTCAGGGTTGTAGCGCGTGCCGGAAGCGTTGGCGAAGGCGTGATTCGCACCCTCGTAGATGTAGATTTCGGGCGATTTACCCACTGATTTCAAGGCCGTTTCAAACTGCTGCACGGTTTCGGGCGAGGGGTTGGTATCGAGTGCGCCGAAGATTCCCAGAATCGGCATTTCTAAAGCGCTTAAGCGCTCAGGATCGGTGACGAGCTGCCCGCCGTAGTAAATTACCGCTGCATCAAGCTGGTCTGGAAACATCAAAGCTGTGTTTAATGACCAGCTGCCGCCGAAGCACCAGCCAATGCTGCCAATTTTTGTGGCGTTCTGGCTTTCAAGATAGACATAGGCTTGGCGCAAATTTTCCTCTAGCTGCTGCGGATTAGCGGTAGCGCTCTGCACTAAAGCTTTGGCCTGATCGGGATTCTCGGCCACTTCGCCGCCATACAGATCGACCGCCAGCGCCATATAGCCCTCGCCCGCCAGCCGTTCGGTCATCATTTCGATATTTTCGTTGAGTCCCCACCACTCGTGAATCACGATTAGGGCGGGCAGCGGTTCGGTGGCGTTGGCATCAGCCGGACGCGCCAGATAGCCCGTGAGCGAGTTCCCTTCAGCTGTGCCATAGTCAACCTTTCCGCCTGTCACCTCAACGCTGGACATTTGGGCAACTGCACCCGTAGGAATTGGTCGATCATCCTGATGAGACTGCATCAGCGCTTGAGCGACTTCCTGGCTAGACCGACTTGCTGCTGTGGATGGATTAAACTGCGACGTGAGCGCCACGAGCAGCAGCGCCAGCAGGCCAACCAGAACGAATCCTAACCGTTTACGCATCGTCAGCCTTAATATAGGTTCACATTAGGCTACCAGATTCTGGGGCAACGCCGCTCTATCTGAAGTTAGAGGGCAAGCAGAGATGCCAAAATAAAGAAAACCATTGGATCACTGGCAAATGGTTACAGCTCAAACAACGCTCACGTTAAAAGAATTCTTGCAGCAGCCTGAAACCAAGCCTGCTTCGGAGTTTTTGGCAGGTCAAATCACTCAGAAACCCATGCCGCAGGGGGAACATAGCCTACTTCAGGGCAAGCTTTGTGAAGTGATTAATCAAGCAGCCAGACCGCAAAAAATCGCGATGGCTTTCCCAGAACTGCGCTGTACATTTGGCGGCAGCTCGATTGTGCCAGACGTTTCGGTATTTCGCTGGGATCGAATCCCGGTGGCGGCATCAGGCCGAATTGCCAATCGCTTCAAGCTTTATCCTGACTGGGCAATTGAAATTCTCTCCCCTGACCAGAGCCAAACCAAGGTGCTGAGCCATTTACTGCATTGCTCGCAGCAGGGCACAGAGCTGGGCTGGCTGCTGGATGCCGCTGAAGAAACGATCTTGGCTGTCTGGCCAGAACAGCGGGTGCAGCTCTTCAGCGGTGACAGCACTCTACCCATCCTCAGCAGCCTAGAATTGCCGCTCAGCGCCAGCGAAGTCTTTGGCTGGCTCAGGTTTAGCTTGTAGGCTGCTCATATTCTGGAAGGCTTGAGCCTATTGCTGCGGCTTTGTGGCTTCAACTAATTCTTCAAAAGAGCATTGCAAAATTGCCATCAGCCGTTGAGTTTCACCAATGGTTAGGTGCGGCTCACCTATGCCCCTCTCCCAAGCGCTGACTGTTTTGACTGTGATATTCAAAGCGTCTGCAAGCTGTCGCTGCGTCAATCCAGCCTGTTGCCGTAATTTTGCCAGTGTTGGCTGATCTTCTGCTGGAGACATACTACACTTCTATGTGTACACATAAATGTCCAATTAAGGACAGCGCAAACTGATTAGCTGCTGAAGCTGCGACGGCAAGCACTTCGGGCGGGCTATATTTCACCTGCTTTTCTAAGTTTCTCATTAGGTGAGCAGTCCCATCGACCTCAGTTCAGTCTGCTCAGACTGCCAAATTACGCTGCTCAAATTTCAGTCGGCTTTCAGTCGGCGGTGCTGATTGAGATGAATCGCAGTTGGAGGGTCTTCGCCCCCTTCCCCAGCCCTACCCCCAATCTGGGGGCAGGGAGCAAGAGGGAGTTTCAGCAAGGGGTTGGTCGGTTCAGGTTCCCCTGCCCTCGGAACGGGGGTAGGGG
>CASBQH010000437.1 GCA_949127695.1 Synechococcales cyanobacterium PMM_0073 | reverse complement strand
TTCAGGAGCAGTTTATTGAATGGGCGGGGCGCACGGGCGGCAGCGTCGTCGAGCTGCATGCCTACTGCTACAAAGAAGCCGAGTTCCCCACCCAAGCCGATCTGCTCACCACCTTTGAGCAAGAGCTGTACGAAATTGTGCCCGATCTCCAGCCAGCTACCCTGCTGCACCGCGAACTCGTCAACCAGAAAAACTTCTCCGGCTACCCGCCCAACAGCTACGCCGCCCGCCCCGCTACCGCCAGCAGCATCCAAAACCTGCTGTTTGCCGGAGACTGGGTGAAAATGCCCTTCCCCTGCGGCCTAATGGAGCGCGCCGTCAGCAGTGGCCTACTCGCCGCCAACGAAGCCATCCACCGCGAAGGACTCCAGCGCCGCCCCATTCTATCCGTCAATCCCGAAGGCATCCTGCAAATTTAGCGACTCTTGCCCTTTGCCAGCCATTCGCTGCTTCAGGTGATCGGCCACCCGCAGCGCGTTGGCCACAATAGTCAGCGTTGGGTTGATGGCAGAAGCAGAGGGAAAGAAGCTGGCATCTACCACGTAGAGATTATCCAGCTCATGAGCTTTGCAGTTGAGATCTAGGACGCTGTTGGCGGGATCTGTGCCAAACCGACAGGTGCCGCACTGGTGGTTCAGCACCTTCAGCGGCATCGGCACCTCCAGCAGCAGCGGAAAGCCAATTTGCCGCAGCACCTGCTTAAACTGCCGCTTCAGCTCCTGATGGGCTTTTAGGTTATTGGGACGGTAGTCAATCTGCACCTGACCTTGAGCGGTGAGCCTGACGCGGTTGTTGGCCTCTGGCAGATCTTCGCTCTGCATCCACCAGTCTACTGAATGCGCTGAGAGCCACTTTAGCAACGGCTGCGGCACAAGTTTAGGAAAATCAGGCTGCATCATCTGCCACTTGTGTTTGCCCATTAAATGAACGTGACCCAGTGGGTAAGGGCTACGCTCAGAGGCGAGATAAAAGTCATTCACGGCCAGCGTTTTTTGAAAGACTGTGGGGTTGGGTGTTTTGAGATCAATCGCGTAGAGTTTGGTGACGTTGTGACGCATCAGGTTTCGCCCCACTTGATCTGAGCCGTTGGCTAAGCCGTTGGGATGCTCATCGGTAGCAGAGCGCAGCAGCAAATCAGCCGAGCCAATGGCTCCGCAAGCCGCAATTACGATCTCAGCGCGAAACAGCTTGACTTGTCCATTTACCCTAGCTTCCACTGCCGTAATCTGGCGGCCTGCGCTGTGCAGTCGCTCCACTTTAGCGCCAGTCATCAGCGTCACATTGGCGTAGCGTAAGGCTAGATCGATGCCGCAAGTCTGGGCGTCGGCCTTAGCGTTGAGCAGGCAGGCATAGCCATCGCAGGTGTCGCAGAGGATGCAGGGGCTACGCTGCTGATTACCTGGATCGTAGTCCACGCCCATCGGCAGCGGAAACGGCTGTAGACCAGCTCGTTGGAGCTGAGTGGCCACCTGCTGAATCCGATCTGAATGTGGCAGGGGCGCAGCCGGATAGCCATCTGTAATCTCTGCGGTATTGGTTTCGGATGGATCAGTTTGGCGCTGACCATGCACTTTATAAAGCCTTTCAGCAGCGGCGTAGTAAGGGGCGAAGTCACTGTAGCCTAGCTCCCAAGCGGGCGAGCTGCCCTCATAATGTTGCAGATTGCCAAAGTCTTCGGCGCGCATCCGCAGCAAAGCCGCGCCGTAGATTTTGGTGCCGCCGCCGACGCGATGATACTGATTCGGCTCAAACGCATCACCCGTCGGATCAAGCCATCGATCTGAGCTGCGATATGCGCCCTGGATATAGGCGGCTTCAGGACTCCAGTTGGCTTTTTCACGCGGGATATATTCCCCTCGATCTAGCACCAAAATTCGCTTGCCTGTCTCTGCCAAAGCATAGGCCATTGTGCCACCCCCGGCTCCAGTGCCGATGATGATCACGTCATAGTTCTCCTGCATATTCCCTTACTCCAGTTTTTATTTACGCAGCCTTTTACTTACATAGCCTTTTACTTACACAGCCGCATTAGCTTGAAAGCTGTCCCCCCGTCACATCTAGCAATGAACCGGTGACATAGCTGCTGTCTTGAGAGGCCAAAAATACATAGGCCGGAGCTAGCTCTTCGGGCTGTGCGGCTCGCTTCAGCGCTGAGTCTTTGTCGTATCCTTCAACCTTATCAATCGGCATTGTCGCTGGAATATTTGGCGTCCAGGTTGCCCCCGGCACAACTGCATTGACGCGAATCTTACGCTCGGCCAAATTTAGCGCTAAGGCTTTGGTAAAGGTATGCACCGCACCCTTGCTGGCCGCATAGTCAATCAAAAACTCTTTGCCAATTTTGCCAACAATGCTGCCGGTGTTAATAATCGCATCGCCTTCCTGCATATACTTAACCGCAGACTGAGCCATGTAAAAATAGCCAAATACGTTGGTCTCTAAGGTACGGCGAAACTGCTCTTCGGTAATATCTTCAAACTTCGCTTCGCACATTTGATAGGCGGCATTGTTCACCAGAATATTCAAATGGCCAAACTTCACGACTATTTGCTCAACCGCGTGCTGGCAGTCTGCCATTTTTCGCACGTCGCCTTTTAGCAGCAGGCACTGCTGGCCTTTTTCTTCCACCATCAGCCGGGTATCTTCGGCATCCTGGTCGTTGACGTTATAAAAAATCGCCACGTCTGCCCCTTCCATCGCAAAAGCGACTGCCACCGCTCGACCAATGCCGGAATCGCCGCCGGTAATCAGCGCCACTTTGCCTTGCAGCTTATGAGCGGGCTGATAGTTTGACAGATCGCTATCTGGCTGAGGCGTCATATCGCGCTGGCTGGCCGGATAGTCAAGCTGTTGGCCGGGAATCTGGTCGGGTTCAGGACGAAACTCTTTGCTAGTCATGATTCACCTCAGGTTAAGTTAATAAGCGCGGTTTGTATCCCAGCTGAACGATCCAGCCAACCGCTAGTCTTTACTTTTATTCACAATTCTCAGATTTCCATCCCTCTTTGAGTAGAGAACCCGCCCGATTCTGTGGTTTTGGCGATTAGACTAGCTAAAGAAGCTTGGTGTTAGGAACGTTTAATGCAGCAGTCTGTCCCGTCTTCATCTCAGTCTCCCTCTCAGTCCCCATCTCAGTCCCCCGCTCAAATTCAGCCTGAGTCGCTCAGATCTGAGCGCTGGGGCATCAACCTCAACCATTGGTATGTGGTGGCGCGCAGCTTAGAACTCCAGGCTGAGCCGCTGGGCGTCACGCTCTGGCAGCAGGCAATTGTGCTGTTTCGAGATGCGGCAGGGCAAATCCAGGCGATTGAAGATCGCTGCCTGCATCGGCAGGTGAAGCTGAGCCATGGCAAGGTGGTGGGCGATCAGATTGAATGCAGCTACCACGGCTGGTGCTTTGACGGCAGCGGAGCCTGCGCGGCAGTGCCCTACCTAAACGAGCGCCAAAAGCTGCCCAGCGCCAAACTCAGGAGCTACCCGGTACGCGAACAGGATGGCTTTGTCTGGCTGTTCCCAGGCGATGCTGCCCAGGCTAATTCAGCGCCGCCGCTGGGCTTGCCTGAGTGGGATCACCTCAACTACATTGCCACGGTTTCGCTGATTGACTGCCAAGCCCACTACTCGTTTTTGATGGAGAACCTGATGGATATGTACCACGGGCATCTGCATCAGGACTATCAGGCTTGGGCTGATCCAGTCTTGCAAGATCTAGAAGAAACCCCTCAGCGGGTCGATGCTCACTATCAGGCGCAGAGCTACTACAAAATTGACAAAATCTGGTCGATTTCGCAGCTGTTTTTCCCAGCGCTGCGGCGGCTGCACCCAGAACCGCTAGATGTTAGCTATATCTATCCGCATTGGGTGGCGACGCTGGGGCAGGACTTCAAAATCTGCTGCTTGGTCTGCCCCATTTCAGAGACTGCCACCCGCGCTTATCTGATCCATTTCACCTCGCTCAACGCCTTCGACAATCTGCATAAGCTGCCGATTAGCTTTCGGCGATTTCTCAAAAACCGCCTGTTTGGCTCCGCCCAGCGGATTTTAGATGGGCTAGTTGAGCAAGATATGCTGATGATTGAAGAAGAGCAGCAGGCTTACCTGCAAAACCCACAGCGCCAGAGCCATGAGCTAAACCGCGCCATTACCAGCGTCCAGCGGCTGATTCGGCAGCAGGTGCAGCAAGGCAAACTGTGAGGAGATTACTCATCGCACTTAGAAAAAGAGGTTCTGGGTGAGGGCGCATCTTCATCAAATTTTCACAAAAGACTCCGTAAAATTAGCCTGCCGTGAAGTTTGAATATCTTTGTATCAAATCTAACTAGACAAAGCGCCCAAAAGCACGGTCTAATATGGCGACGGGTGAGCTTTGTGGCTTCGCGAGCTTTGGTAGAAGCCACAGTGATATTCCTGGCTGAGTTCTCCTGTTGAGTAGCG
Source organism: Synechococcales cyanobacterium PMM_0073 (assembly GCA_949127695.1). GTDB lineage: Bacteria > Cyanobacteriota > Cyanobacteriia > Elainellales > Elainellaceae > Elainella. Next base: position 4,682 of record CASBQH010000437.1, on the reverse strand, counting down.
TCTCACAAACAGCAGTTTCGTGAACTGGCGCTACAGAAAATTTGGGCTCGGCTAGGTTTTGCATCAGGTGCAGATCTTCGCCTCACTGCGGGTAGCCAATTCAACTGGCTCAGCAGCAGGCGGTTGGATCACGTTCAGCGATTGCTCTACCACTCGTCCTTAAATTTGATCCATGCTAGATTCCGCTCCCACACAGCAAAGTTCTATGGCCAGCGATCCAATCGAAGCCGCTTCAGATCTCCCCATATTTCGTGAAGCGCCTCATCGCTCGGCAGTCTCTGGGATTAAGCGCTCGCTCGATTTACTTGGGGCAGTGGTTGGTCTGAGCATTTTTGCCCTACTGTTTCTGCCCATCGCCATTGCCATCAAGCTAGATAGCCCTGGCGCTGTGCTCTATCGCCAAGAGCGCTTTGGCTTGCAGGGGAAACCTTTCACCATTATCAAGTTTCGCTCCATGGTGCAGGATGCTGAAGCGCTTAAGTCGGTAGTGCAAAACGAAGCCAGCGGCCTGATCTTCAAAAACAAACAAGACCCGCGCGTGACGCGAGTTGGGCGGTTCTTACGCAAAACTAGCCTAGATGAGCTGCCGCAGTTTTGGAACGTGCTGCAAGGCGATATGAGCCTGGTGGGAACCCGCCCGCCAACGCGCGATGAGGTCAGCCGCTACAAGCCGCATCACTGGCAGCGGCTGAATGTCAAGCCCGGTCTAACGGGCGAATGGCAGGTACATGGACGCTCGGCAGTCAAAGATTTTGAGCAGGTGCTGGAGCTTGATCTGCGCTATCAGCAGCGCTGGACGCCGCTCTATGACCTCAAGCTGATCGGGCGGACGATTGGGGTGCTGCTGAAAAAAACAGGAGCCTACTAGCGGGTTGCTGCTGACAAATCCTCGACGCAACCTAGCGCTAGGGGTGAAGCACTTGGTTCGTCTCGGCCAAAATTTTCTAAGATTCCTGCATAGCCTGTTTGATTTTGACTCAGTTTGAGTAGAGTTATACAGGCTAATATCGCGCTGGGATGCGTCTTGCGGGAACTGAGGAAAATCGGGCATGTTCGAGCTGATTACGCAAATTCTGCTGCTGGTAGGGCTGTATTACCTGTTAAAGGCAGTCTGGCCCTCGATCTACAACACCAAATATTTTGCCTGGTTTGGGGTGGCGGTGTTCATCACCCTGATCGCCATGGCCTTCATCTATCCCAGCAACCGCACGGTCGGGATTCTTTGGGCAATTGTTTCTTTTCCGCTGCGTCCCTTAGGACTCACCCTCACCCTGCTGGCGATTGCCTTGGCCAATGGCGTCGAAAAGGTGAAGGGGCCGCAGGTGATGTCGGCCTTTTTGGTGCTGCTGATTTGCAGCCTGCCGATCACGGCCTACCTGCTGACAGCCCAGACCGAACAGCGGACGGTGATGGAGGCCGTCAGCCGCCAGGAAGCCTCAAATCCGCGCCAGGTGCGGGCGATTGTGGTACTAGATGACAGCACCTTTTCCCGCGATCCGACGGCACGAGTCCGGGCGCAGATTACCCAGCCCGATGGCGGCATCAGCGTGGCGCTCCAGTCGCGGCTAATCTATGCCGCCGAGCTGTATCTCAATCGCACTCAGCGGGGCGGAACGCCAATTGTGGTGGTCAGCATTGGGCCGCAGCCGGTCGATGAGTTTGGCCGACCGACCGGTGGGGGAGAAGCGCAGGGGGTGATTGACGTGCTCACCCGCAACGGCGTGCCGCAGAGCCAAATTACCCTAGATGTGATCGGGGTTGATCCGCGCAGCAGCGCAATCTCGGTGCGGCAGATCTTTCTGGATGCGGCGGGAGGAGCCAACTGTCCGCCCAATTTGAACCCCTGTAAAAAGCCGACGGGCCCGCCGCCGCTGGTCAACGGCCCCAGAATTCCAATTGTGCTAGTGACGCCAGCGATTATGATCCGCCGCGCCGCTTCCACCTTCTCACGGCTAAATTTTGAAGTGACGCCCCGCCCCACTGACTTCTATATCTTTCAGATCCAGCGCGGCTGGGAGCTGGCAGCCCTCACCGATATTCTGCCGAGTACCGAAGCGCTGGTGATCACCTCACGGGTGGTGAACGAATATCTGACCACGGTCTACTATTTTCTGCGCGGCTGGCTGGCCGACCCGCTGGCGGTTTAGTCAAGCTGGATACTGCGTCAGCTGGATACTGCGTCAGCTGGATGCCGGGTCAATACGATAAAGTGGTCATGGCTGATGGTCACTATTTGAACGTGGCCTGCCGATCCTTTCACCTGTCCTGTTCACATGGCTCAGTCTCGTCTACGCACCCTCGGCACCTACATGCGCCCCCACTGGCGGCAGGCTAGCCTAGGGATTTTGGCGCTGTTTGTCGTAAATGCAGCAGGGGTCTATATTCCCCTGCTGATCCGGAATGGGCTGGACGATTTGCAGCAAACCTTCAACCTGACCCAAGTTGTCTATTACTCGCTGCTGATTGTGGGGCTAGCCTCGCTGATGTGGATCATGCGAATGACCTCGCGGGTGATTCTGTTTGGCGTCGGGCGACAGGTGGAATTTGACCTGAAGCAGCGAATTTTCCGCCATCTGCTGACGCTGGAACCCGCTTACTTTACGGTCAATACCCCCGGCGATTTGATCAGCCGCGCGACTAGCGACGTGGAAAACGTGCGGCGGCTCTTGGGGTTTGCGGTGCTGAGTTTGGCGAATATGCTGTTTGCCTATGCGCTCACCCTGCCCGCGATGCTGAAGATCAACGTCAAGCTCACGCTGGCGGCTTTGGCCGTCTATCCCTGCATTTTGATTTTGGTGCAGCTGTTCAGCACGCGCTTGCGGGCGCAGCAGTTGGCCGTGCAGCAAGAAACCGCCGAGCTGAGCGATTTGATCCAGGAAGATATGAGCGGCATAGCGCTGATCAAAATCTACGCCCAGGAAGCCAACGAGCGCCGCGCCTTTGGCCTTCGCAACCAGAAGCTGCTGAGCGCCAACCTGAAGCTCTCAAAATCTCAGAACACGCTGTTCCCGCTGCTGCGCGGTTTGGCCAGCATCAGCCAAATTGTGATTCTGGCGCTGGGGATTGGCAGCATTGCTGACGGCAGCCTCAGCGTCGGTAATTTTGTGGCGCTGCTGCTGTTTGCCGAGCGCTTGGTCTTCCCCACGGCGCTGTTGGGCTTTACGATCACGGCCTATCAGCGCGGCGAGGTGAGTATTGACCGGCTAGAAGCGATCTTACAGACTGAGGCCAAAATTGCCGATGCCGCCAACGCCATTCCGCTGCCGCGAGCCGATGTGCGCGGCTGGCTGAGTGCCCATCATCTCTCTTACACCTATCCGGGAGCCGAGCATCCGGCATTAGATAACGTCAGTTTTACGATTGAGGCGGGCGAAACGGTAGCGGTGGTCGGGCCAATTGGCTCAGGCAAATCGACCCTGGCCAACGCGCTGCCCCGCCTGCTGGAACTCGACCCCGGACAGCTCTACCTCGATGGCTATGACATCACGCAGCTTCGGCTGAGCGACCTGCGTTCGGCGATTGCCTACGTGCCGCAAGAGAGCTTTTTGTTTAGCACCACAATCAAAAACAACATCCGCTACGGCGACCCGGCCAGCGAGCAGCCGGAAGTAGAAGCTGCGGCCAAGCAAGCTCAAATCCACCCCGAAATTCTCACCTTTCCACAGCAGTACAAGACAATTGTGGGCGAGCGCGGCATTACGCTCTCTGGCGGACAGCGGCAGAGAACGGCGCTGTCTCGCGCCCTGCTGGTGGATGCGCCGGTGCTGATCTTGGATGACGCGCTCTCCAGCGTCGATAACCAGACGGCGACCGATATTCTCAAAAATCTTTCGGAAGACCGGCAGCGCAAGACGGTGCTGTTTATTTCACATCAGCTTTCGGCGGCGGCTATGGCCGATCGGATCTTAGTGATGGATCAAGGCAAAATTGTCCAGTCTGGGACGCATAGCGAACTGCTCAGCCAAGCTGGACTCTATCGCCAGCTCTGGGATCAGCATGTGATGGAAGCTGAAGTGGAAAGCCCAGTGTAGTGCCGGCAGCTTACCCCAGCGCCTTACCCCAGCGCCCTAGTCCAGCACTTCTTTGCCCATGCGAAGAAAGCGGTAGCGCAGGTACAGCCCCAGCGTCACCTGCTTCATTACCCAGTAAAAAACGGTCAGAATAATAAAAATCAGCATAATCATTGCCACAGGGCGCTTGCTGGTGAGGTCATCCAGCGTGGTAGCCAGCACGTCACCCGGCCCTGTCACCAGCTCCCAGCTATTGAAGCGCCGAAAGCGCCCGATAAATACCCCCACGGCGCAGAGCAAATGCATCAGCAGCTCAGAAGCCCAGATTAGCGCTCGCTGTGCCCCCTGCTTGCGGAGATAGTAGCCTTGATTGATCAACGAAATCACGTAGGCTTCAAAGCCGCCCAGAATCGCCGAGAGATGCAGCGGAATTAGTACCAGCACCACAACCCAAATCGACAGACCGCCGCGCGTGCCCCGAATTAGATGAATAATATCGGTCAGCAGGTAGGGGGCGTTGGGCAAGAAGGCCACAAACACCACCAGCGTCAGCCACCAGACCAGCGAACGCGAGATTTTTGTGCGGCGAAACAGCCAGAAGCTGAGCGCCAGCGGGATGAAAGCCAGAAACAAATTCCAGAGAATCCAGCCGCTGTAGACATTTGACATGGC
>CASBQH010000436.1 GCA_949127695.1 Synechococcales cyanobacterium PMM_0073 | reverse complement strand
CCGACTGCACCCGACCCGCAGACAGCCCCCAGGCAATTTTTTTACAGAGCAGCGGCGAAAGCGTGTAGCCCACCAGCCGGTCTAAAATGCGGCGGGTTTCCTGGGCGCGCACCACATGCTCATCGACCGCCCGACAGTCTTGCAGCGCCGCCTGAATCGCCTCCTCGGTGATCTCGTGAAACACCATCCGCTTGATCGGCACTTTGGGCTTGAGGATTTGCAGCAGATGCCAGCTAATGCTCTCGCCTTCGCGGTCTTCGTCAGTGGCTAGCAGCAGCTCGTCAGCATTTTTCAGCGCGTCTTTCAGGGCTTTGACGACCTTCTTTTTGTCTTGCGGAATCACATAGAGCGGCTCAAAGTCATGCTCAATATTCACGCCAATTTTGGCCCAGTCTTCGCCTTTGACGTTGGCTGGAATTTCGCTGGCCGACTGCGGTAAGTCGCGCACATGCCCCATTGAGGCTTCAACCTGATAGCCAGCGGGCAGATAGTTGCGGATGGTGCGGGCTTTGGTGGGAGATTCGACGATAACAAGGCTAGGCATGGGTCGATCGCGTGCTGGAACAGCTTTTATCAGGTGAATATTGATTCAAGCGCTTTGTCAAGCAGGCCGAAAGTCGGGCTGGCTGAACAGGGATATCGCAAGCTCCCTATCTACCTATCTATAGTTCATATCAGCAGAAATGCAAACTAGCAGCTTAATTGTGCTTAAACTGACCTCAGATTAGCCGGATGTAGGCGGTATGATACTCAGTGAAGGTTTTTCTAATGATCAATCTAGCCTGAATCCTCAGAAAAGCGCCAACTAAACCTCACCTGATCGCCCCCACTTCCTTTACTCTAATAGAGAGATTCTCAAATCCCGTAAACTTCCGTCTGCACCCAAACTTTGCGAAACGATTATGGATTTTGCCGATCTAGTTGCTCAGCTCAATACTGGAGTCATCCTGCCTGAAGGGATCGTAATTGTCACCCTGCTGGTGGTGCTGGTGGGTGACTTAATCGTGGGTCGCACCTCGGCTCGCTGGACGCCCTACGTGACGATTGCCGGACTTCTGGCCGCAGTCGTGGCGCTCTACTTGCAGTGGGGCAACGCCGAGCCGATTTCGTTTTTGGGAGCCTACAACGGTGATGCGCTCAGCATTGTCTTCCGGGGGATCATTGCGCTCTCGGCAGTGCTAACCACGCTGATTGCTGTCCGCTACGTCGAGCAATCCGGCACGCCGCTGGCTGAGTTTCTGGTGATTATGCTGACCGCAACGATTGGCGGCATGTTCCTCTCTGGCGCAAATGAGCTGGTCATGATCTTCGTCTCGCTGGAGACCTTAAGTATTTCGTCTTATCTGCTCACGGGCTACATGAAGCGCGACCCCCGCTCCAATGAGGCGGCGCTGAAATATTTGCTAATTGGCGCGGCGAGTGCGGCCATTTTCCTCTACGGCGTCTCGCTGCTCTACGGACTTTCCGGCGGCGAAACGCGACTGACGCTGATTACCGCAGCGATTACCAGCAAGACGGGCGATGGCTCGCTGGGCGCGGTGATTGCGCTGGTGTTTGTGATTGCCGGGATCGCCTTTAAGCTGGCGGCTGTGCCCTTTCACCAATGGACGCCCGATGTCTATGAAGGTTCGCCCACGCCGGTTGTGGCGTTTCTATCAGTTGGCTCCAAAGCGGCAGGCTTTGCTTTAGCCACGCGGCTGCTGGTCAGCGCTTTCCCGTCAGTTTCGGATCAGTGGCATTTTGTGCTGACGGCTTTGGCGCTCTTGAGCATGGTGCTGGGCAACGTGGTGGCGCTGGCGCAAACCAGCATGAAGCGGATGTTGGCCTATAGCTCAATTGCTCAGGCGGGCTTCGTGCTGATTGGCCTGGTCATTGGCACTGAGGCTGGGTTTTCCAGCATGTTGCTCTACCTGATGATTTACCTGTTCATGAACTTCGGCGGCTTTGCCTGCATTATTCTGTTCACGCTGCGAACGGGCACTGATGAAATCAGCGAATACAGCGGCCTCTACCAGAAAGATCCCTTGCTGACGCTCTGCCTCAGCCTCTGTCTGCTGTCGCTGGGCGGGATTCCACCGCTGGCTGGCTTCTTTGGCAAAATCTACCTGTTCTGGGCGGGTTGGCAGGCGGGAGCCTACGGACTGGTGCTGGTGGGCTTGTTTACCAGTGTCATCTCGATTTACTACTACATCCGCGTCGTCAAGATGATGGTGGTTAAAGAACCCGAAGAGATGTCAGATTCGGTGAAAAACTATCCCGAAGTGCGCTGGGACTTGCCCGGAATGCGGCCTTTGCAGGTGGGCTTGGTAATTTGCTTGGTCACAACGACGGTGGCAGGCATTCTTTCCAATCCGCTGTTTAATCTGGCCAACAGCTCGGTTGAGCAAACCGCCTTCTTGCAGCCTGCGATCTCGTCGGTGGTGGCGAATAAGCCCGCTAAACCAATCGCGCCAATGGCAGCCAGCACCAAGACTCCAGTAGAGGCAATCCGCCCGCTACAATTCTTGAGTAAATAGCAAGTCGGCAAATGTCAGCCCATTTCCCCAAGCAGCTTCAGGCGCTCCCTAAATTTGGCGGGTCGTTTGATGCCTTCAAGCTAGCGGCAAAAGACTGTGACGTGCTGTTTGCTTCTTACCCAGCCGGAACGGTGATCCCGCCACATCGCCACGAAACCGATAATGTCGGCGTGATTACACAAGGCGAGCTGATTTTGATTGTGGATGGTCAAGAGACGCGCTACCGAGTGGGCGAGTGGTATCAGGTTCCAGCCCAAGCCACTCATGCCGCCCGGTTTGAGGAAGTCACCTCTGAGATCGAATTTTGGTTCGCCTTGGAGCCGCCTAGCTCGTAATCTTGCCCGTCAATGGCGAACTAGCGCTGGCCGCAGACTTAACGGGGATGCGTCCAGCTAGATAGGCCATGCGTCCAGCAGATGCAGCCATCCCCATCGCCTGCGCCATCAGCGCCGGGTTTTCGGCTTGGGCAATGGCGGTGTTGATCAGCAGCGCGTCAGCTCCCATTTCCATTGCCTGGGCGGCTTCGCTGGGTGTGCCAATTCCGGCATCGACCACTACGGGCACGGTCGCATTTTCGATGATGATCTGAATATTGGCTGTATTTTTGATCCCCTGACCCGAACCAATTGGCGAACCCAGCGGCATGACCGTCGCACAGCCTGCTTCTTCGAGGTGCTTGGCCAGAATTGGGTCAGCGTTGATGTAAGGCAGCACCGCAAATCCTTCTTTGACGAGCTGTTCGGCGGCTTCTAGGGTGCCAATTGGGTCGGGCAGCAGGTATTTAGCATCGGGAATTACCTCTAGCTTGACGAAGTTGTTGTCTTCCTGACCCAGCAGCTTGGCCATTTCGCGCCCCAGCCGCGCCACCCGCACCGCTTCTTCCGCCGTTTTGCAGCCCGCCGTGTTGGGCAGCATCCAAATTTTTTGCCAGTCCAGCGCCTCAGCCAGCCCTTCGTGACCCGGAGCATTCGTCTGCACCCGCCGCACGGCCACCGTGACAATTTCGCAGCCGCTGGCAATCACGCTCTGCCGCATTTGATCAAAGTTGCGATATTTGCCGGTGCCCGTCATCAGCCGCGAACGGAAGCTGCGTCCGGCAATGATCAGCGGCTTCGGGTCATTGGGTATATCCAGCAGGTTGGTTGGAGCGGGCGGAGTCGGCGTTTTAAGCATTATCGGTGGCGTAAAAGTCGGTGGCGTAAAAGTCGGTGGCGTAAAAGTCGGTGGCGTAAAAGAGAGCTGAGTCGGCGCGTAGAATCGCTGCCAGGAGAAATGCTGAAGCAGCGGATCAGGCTGTTGATTCCAGATTAAGTCGGCAATCAGCGTCGCGGTAATGGGCGTGAGCAGAATGCCGTTGCGGTAATGTCCCGTCGCCAGCGTCAGATTATCACAGAGGCTAGAGCCGAGAATCGGCAGTTCGTCGGGCGTGGCAGGTCGAAACCCCCACCAGCATTCCTGAATCGGCAGATCTCGCAGCATTGGGCAGAGCCGCAGCGCAGCGTTTAGCAAAGTTTGTAGGCCAGCGGGCGTATTCTGCGACGTAAAGCCCACCGACTCATTGGTCGCTCCAATCACAATCCGGCCATCCTGACGCGGCACAATATAAACTTCTTCGCCATACAGCACCCGATGCAGTTCAGCCTGCAAGCCCGCCGCCTGCAAGCCCAGCATTTGCCCCTTGCGCGGCTGCACGGGCAGCGGCAAAATACTCTGCGACCAAGCGCCCGCTGCCAGCAGATAGTGCCCCGCCTGCCAGTCGCCCGCAGTAGTCTTGAGCGCAGTCACTCGCCCGTCGCGCTGCTGGATTGCCGTCACCGTCACGCCTGCTTGAATCTGTATGCCTAAGCTCAGCGCCGCCTGTTGCAAAGCGACAGCCAAAGACCGGTTGTCTACCTGCCCTTCTTCGGGTAGCCACCAGCCGCCAACCAAATCCGGGCTGAGTCCGGGCTGAGCCGTTTGGATTGCCGCTTGATCCAGCCAAATTCGCGAGGCTGATCCGGTTCGATTAGCGGGCAGCTCAAACATGGGAGCTAGAATGCCGCAAGCCCAGTAATTGGCCGAGGTTCCGCTGAGGTTTTCCAGCTTGCTCACCCAGTCGGGATAGAGCGCCAAGCTTCGCAGACAAAGTTCGCGCATTGGGCTATCTGGAATGGCCTCGGCCTGTGGAGCCAGCATTCCGGCGGCAGCATGGCTGGCTGCTGCTTGAAAGTCGCGGCTGAGCACCGTCACCGTCGCGCCCCGCAGCCGCAGCTCAACGGCAGTCGCCAAGCCAATCACGCCGCCGCCTATGATCAAAACATCGCTGGTTGGATTCATGCCGCACAGTCTCTGAGATCCGGGGATTTCTCCCGCACTGTTCCATTTTGAATGATCTTGGCCTTCCACCGCCTACCACCAGGCAGAAACTGGCGGCTGAGTAGGACTGGGCTGGGGGTTGGGTGGAAGGCTGGGCTGAACAGGGCTGGGCAGCGGGGCTGGCTGGATCACAGTAGGTGGCGCAGTGGTTGGTGGAGTGATAGTCGGCGGAATTGCAGCCGGTGGAGCAACCGCTGGCGGTACTGTGGGCGAGGGCGGAAGGCTTGGGCTGAGCGAGGGCGGCAGCGGCGAAACAGGCAGCGGACTCACTGAAGGCTGCGGCTGAGAAGAATCGAACGCATCTAGCAAGATTCCAAATACTACACCCATCGGTAGATCTTGCCAGCCCGTCTGTGCCAGTCCCGGATTTTGAATCGTGCTCTCCTGACGTGGGAGCCAATCCCAGAACGAGTTGGCAGATAGATTGGGTGTCAGAGGCCGACTATTAAATAGGCGACTGCTCAGCAGCACAACCACTAGCATGGTGCTGCTAATTGCCAGAATGCGCGTCCAGCCTTTTAGCAGGTTCATGGCATTGAACGCATAGAGCATGAAAATCACGCCTGCGATGCCAACCGCAATTAGTAATGGCTCAGATAAACCCATATGCACTCCCAACCGCAGATTCCAGCATTTGCCTCTAGCTATCAGCGCCGTTTCACTACCAGAGACACTTATAGTTTACGCAATCACAGTTCCCGTCAGGGCAAGGAGAAGCAGTCGGGCTAGGAGT
>CASBQH010000435.1 GCA_949127695.1 Synechococcales cyanobacterium PMM_0073 | reverse complement strand
TTTCTATGCCGCTAATCCCCTCACCAAAGTTCGCCATAGTAGCCTTGGGCAATCCCCAGTAGGCCGAACGCGCCGCGAACTTTGGTGAGGGGATTAGCGGCATAGAAAAACTCGAAGGTATATTGCAGTGGGTTGCCGCCTCTGCCGCCTACGGGTGCATAGATCTGGATATCGCGCCAAGAGAATACCAGCAGCGTCGGCTGAAACTGGTCAATGCAGCGATCGAGCGCCTTGGCATAGTCGAGCGGCGGCACGGTGCCCAGATCAAAAATCTGCTGCTCCAGCTGCGGAAACTGCTTATGCAGATGGTCACAGAGATAGATCACCCCAATCGGAAAGATTGGATTGCAGGGGAGGCGGACGTAGAGAACGCGGTCTTGCATGAGACTAAGCCACTAAGATTAAGCAGAAGCTTGATTTTTTCATATAACTTTACGATACCACTGACTTCGCGGCGCTGCATGAACCGCCCTGCCTGCCACAGCTGAGCAAAGCTGGCCGCAGAGCCAGAGCTGTAGTCGGATTTACAGCAGCAGGAATCGGGCGGTGTTAAGGTTTGAGGGTAAATCTTATTGGTGACATATAGATCTATCATGGCTCAAATCTTTGACCCGCTCCCATCTGACGCTGAGGCGCATGTCCTCTGCTGCTATGTCAATGCCACCAGCAAAATTCAGGTGGCGCGAATCTCGAATATCGCCAACTGGTATTTTGAGCGCGTTGTCTTCCCCGGACAGCGGCTGGTATTTGAGGCAATGCCCCAAGCCCAGCTCGAAGTGCACTGCGGCATGATGGCCAGCGCCATCTTGGCCGACACCATTCTCTGCGACAGGCTGCGAATTGAGTCGGAGCTAGAGGCCGATTTTGGCTTAGAGGCTGCTGACTCCGGTGACGCTGAGCCTTTGGCGGTTGCTGTAGCTGACTAGCCCGGTTGCGGAACTGATTTTAACCTGTTGATTTAAATAGCCTGATTTCATTTCTGGCGCTGAAGTGCCAGCCTGAACCTGTTAAAACCGCCCATTCTCAACTGAGAGATAGTTTCAAACCAAATTTTCGATTCGCCCAACTTGGCTAGATTTGAGCTTCTGCTAAATCGCTCGTGCAAGATTCCTTATATATAGATATAGTTCTGTAGATACATCGGCTTTGGGTCGGTAGATCATCAATTCGCCGCAGTCTAGGTAGATTTTTGCCTGAGCTGCGGTAATTTTATGCGGTGTCATCCTATGCCTCAAGACTTATGCCTCAAGTCGTGCTGGTTCAACCCCAAATTCCGCCAAACACGGGCAATGTGGCTCGTACCTGTGCCGCGACCCAAACGCCGCTGCATCTGGTTGGCCCGCTGGGGTTTGAGATCAGCGATCGCTATTTGAAGCGGGCTGGGCTGGACTATTGGCCCTATGTAGATCTGCATTACCACGCATCTCTAGCTGACTTCTATGCCCAGCAGCAGAGCGGACGGCGGATCGGCTTTAGCAGCTCAGGCGACTCTAACTACGTCAAATTTGACTACCGGCCAGACGACTGGCTGCTGTTTGGCTGCGAAACCGCAGGGCTGCCATCTGATGTTCTAGAGGCTTGTGATGCCGTCCTCTATATCCCCATGAGTCAGGCGCAGGTTCGCAGCCTGAATCTATCGGTGAGTGTGGCGATTGGCCTGTTTGAAGCGCGCCGACAGCTAAACTTGCTCAACGCAGATTTCAATCCGCGCTCAGGCTCATCTTAATGCTCCAATGAATCGCCCCACTCCGGATCAATCAGACCCAATTGAGCTGAAAATTGAGCGCAGAATTAGAAACTAATGCCTCTTCTATTTCTCTATAAAGAATTTATATATCACTACAGCGTTTTGGAGTGGGCAAGATCATCCAGATTGGCACAAAGTCTAGAGTTAGGCCGGTTTTAAAGTCGAAAACCCTGGAAACTCCGCCGCTTGTCAGGAGCTTAGTCGAGCTTGTCAACTGCTAAGCTTGCTGAATTCTTCTGGGTTTGTGTTTAAAACTAGACAAACCATCAATTTATTTTATATTTCTTTATGAAGTTGGCTAGGACGCAGCTGGTCTTGATCTAGAGCATCAAAGCTTTTGTGCTGGCCTGTTTTAGGTCAGTTTGGCAGTCCACTTGAGGGCTGAAGCCAAGCTTGACGAAGATGCAGCAATACGTTAAACATTGATGTCGATTGACATTTCACGGCGGTTTCCCAAATTTGCTCTTGCCCACAGTTCAAAATGATGGACAGGAGTTGAGACGGGCGGGCTGCTTTTGGCCAATCTGCTCTATTGTTAGTTGTTACTCATGTGAGCAAATCGAGATCTTTCACAATTCTTTAAGATTACCGCTTGAAATTTTTGACGACTGGTGTAAGCTTGTCTAAGTCAAAAGACCAGGGTAATCTTACCTAGTCAGTCCATTCGGCTAGTGATCTAGATCCCCGCTTCGCATGAAGTTTGTCACTGACAGCTGGCTCTTAAGCTGCTGGACGGTGGATATGGGTTCTGAGGTTTGGTTCAACGTGAAGTTAAGCGCTGCCCTCTAGGAGGTTGTTCTTTTGAAGCGAGCATTTCTAAACAAGGTTAAGCCTGTCTCTGGTTCTCCGCGTTTATCGAACCCTGGTTCGCTAAATTTTGAGGGCACAGAGTCTGAGCAGACTCAGTCTGTGACGAAGCGGAGGCTTAGAACCTCCGCAGCAATGGTGGGTCTGGCACTCTCAATGGGCGCAACCGGACTGCTAATGCCGCGTCACGGAGACAGCGCATCAGCAGCCGAATCCAACGAAACCGCTGCTTCGGCTTCGCCATCTGTTTCGCAATCGGCTGCTCAAACTAGAGCCAATCGAGGCACAGTGCAGCCTGCTGCTCGGCATGAGCTGATCACTGCACTGCCGCCAGCAGCCGAAGCTGCTACCCGCCGTAGTTCGGCTGCTGCCGCCGCGACCTTCGGCTACTTTGCTGAATATGTGGTGGGTCAAGGTCAAACGCTACAGCAAATTGCTCAGCGCTACCAGATCAAAGTTGAAACGCTGGCTGAAGCCAACCGGATGTCTCCCACCGATCGGCTTCAGCCCGGTCAAGTGCTGCGAGTTCCCGAAAAGACCGCTGGAATTGGCGTATCTCAGTCTCCGCAGATTTTAGCGCTGTCTGAACTCAGCTCGCTGCCTGCACCGGACGCCGCCTCCCAGCAGGCCAGAGACCAGTCCCTGAGCCGCTTGATGCAGGAGCAGAGCAAGCTGAAAGCTCGTTTGTCTGGTCTGCGTCGTGGGGATGATTCGGTAGCCGTCAATCAGCAGACAGCTGCTCAGGAGACAGCGACAGCCAACAAGCAGGCGCTCAGCTCTTTGAGTCTGGCCACCGTTAACCCATCTAGCCTATCTGAGAGTTTATCGGTCAATCCTGCTGCTCAGACGCCAACCGCTCAGCAATCAGCCCGCGTTGCCGTCACGCCTGCGGTCATCCCGACTGTCACTCCATCGCCTGAGCTAGATTGGATGCGTGCTAATCGCGCTCTGACGCTGCCCTCTTCCGGTTCAGCAGTTCAGCCAAGTGCTGTTCAGTCGGAGGTAACGCTGCCCGGTTCGGCGGGGCAAGTTACGACGGCGCTGGGTTTAGGAGCTGCTGCGGATCAGTCTTATCAGGTGAGCCTGGGAGATACCGTAGCGCGGATTGCGCGGGTTCACAACGTGCCGCAGTCGGCGCTGATCTCGGCCAACAGTCTGAGTAATCCAGATGTGATTTTTGTCGGTCAGATGCTTAGAGTTCCGGCAGCTCAAACGGTCAGTAGTGCAGCAATGCCGTTGGCAGAGCCTTCAGCAAATCTGTCGGCAGTCTCTGCGCCTCGGATCAGCGGCACGGCTTTACCAGCTATCCCGGCTCAGGTGCGACAGAATCAGCCGTCGCCTGCTTTAACCCAGCTAGCGGTTGTTCCCTCCACGCTGCCTTCAACCATTCCATCTAGTGCGCTGAATTTGCCAGCAGCCCCTGCGGCTGAGGCATCGGGTCGCAATCCTTATGTGCAGAATCTGCTTTCTGAAGTAAAAGCGCTCAGAGAGCGGCATTCTTCTCAGGCTGTGGCGCTGAGTACCAGTCAGCCCATCGGACAGTCTATCAATCAGCCTGCAACCGCTGAGCCGCTGAGTGCTAGCCCAACCCCGAACCGAGCTGCATCTGCGCTACGCAGTCGGGTTGAAGCGCCGACTGTTCCCACAGTGCGGCGGCAGCAAGCTCCGACTGTAGTTGCCGTAGCGCCGCTCAACCCAGAATCCTACGCGCCCTTGACCGAGCAGATTCCAGGTCGGATGGTTTCGCCTGATTTGCCCGCGTTGCCTGGTGCTGATCGCTTCTTGCCGAATGGCACCATGACGGGCTATATCTGGCCCGCTAAAGGGCTTTTAACCTCCGGATATGGCTGGCGCTGGGGGCGGATGCATTCGGGAATTGACATTGCCGCTGATGTGGGCACACCGATCTATGCAGCGGCTTCGGGCGTGGTCGCCTATGCGGGCTGGAACTCCGGTGGCTATGGCAATATGGTCGAGATCAAACATCCTGACGGCAGCATGACTCGCTATGCTCATATGAATTCCATCTACGTCCAGAACGGCCAGCGGATTGGCCAATCTGAGCAAATTGGCGAAATGGGCAGCACCGGCTTCAGCACTGGTCCGCACCTGCATTTTGAGGTGCATCCGGTTGCTTCAAACGGCGCAGTCAACCCAATGGCCTATCTGCCTGCTCAGTAGATTGGCAAGCAGCGAATATTGAAAAAGGGAGCCAACTTAGCTCCCTTTTTAATTGAATTTTGGCGCAAAGAGCCGGATCAGGTCAGCTTAAGGCCGGTTTGTTAGAAATTACCTGCACAAATGGCAGCATCGCCTCAACGAATGCCTGCGTCGATTCATAGGGCAGGACGTTGCGACCGCTAATTTGCTTGCCCTCTGACTGCGGCAGATGCCGCAAATAGTCAGCCATTCGTTCGGCGGGCGTTTCAGCCTGACTGCTGCGGCTAATGCTAGAGGCTGTATCGCCTAAAATCACCAGCGTTGGAGCGCTCAGTTTGGCCATTGCCTGACTGTAATCTTGTCGCCAAAAACCGGCCAGAAACGCAAACACCGCATGGCGGCTATCGTTCACTTGCCCATCTGTCGTGAGCTGATCGAGCCATTTGGCATCGACATCTGCGGCTTGAGCAAACAGCTGTCGCGCTGAAAAGCTGGCAATAAACTGGCGACGCTTGGCATATTGGTAAAAGCCCTGTCCCAGCGGCGAATCGAACAGATTCCAGGCGAGCCGGTGCTGCCAGCTGGGGGTGGCTTGGGTAATCAGCTTCCAGGCCGGTGGCCCAGAGAGCACCAGCGCTTTAACTAGCTCTGGACGAGCCTGGGCTAGCTCAATTGCAATTGGCCAGGACGCGCCCTGCACCAGCAAAATTACTGGCTGCTGAATCACGCTATCTATCAGCTGCGCCAATTGCTCAGCCCAGTCTTGAGACTGATAGGCGAGTCGCGGCATTGCACTCTCGCCGCAGCCCAGCAGATCGGGGCTATAGATTGCCTCTAGCTGTCCGGCTGTGCGCCAAGCGGCAATCCACCGATCCCAAAACCGCCGCGATAGCCCGACTCCAATCGGGTGAATCAGCAGAATGGGCGCAGTTTCTATCTGCCCGTCCGGCTGCTGATCGGGCCAAAGTTCGTAGGCGCAGCGATAGCCCTGCCAATCATAAAACTGGGCGGCGGGGCGGTGGATTGCAGGCTGAGCAGTGGGCATAGGGAAGATTTTTTTATTTGGAGTCTGTAAATTTCTGGGTGTCATTGAGCCGCTTAGCTCGCCCGCGAGTAAACTGCGGGCTAATGGGTCAAGTCCAATAAAGTGCACTGAAACTCTTGTCCAGTCTGCCTACCCTGCGGGAAGGCAAAGCCTACATTAGTATTTGTCTATTTTGCCGATCGTACCCTGGCTCTGTTTGAAGCGGCGGCGGATCGCATTCCGATCCCAACCTTTGCTGAACCCTTCAGCCTGAGCGCAGGGCAGCTTTTCAGCTGGCTAGAGACATAAAAATAGCAAAGGCTCAAGCCCTTACAGCTCAAGCCTTCTAGCAATACCCCCAGGGGAATTCGAATCCCCGTCGCCTCCGTGAAAGGGAGGTGTCCTAGGCCTCTAGACGATGGGGGCGTATCACTCGCCTTGTTTAAGATAGCGAGTTTCAGCTCAGTTTGTCAACTCAATTTGTCCACAGTCAGACTGGGCTGAACTGACTGCGGCTGGCTGGCTGGAGGCTGAAAAAACTTCTGGATATCGCCGTTTAGCACCAGCCAAATTAAATAGCCTGCAATCGCCAGTCCGGCAGCAGCCAGCAGCAGTGAAACCAGATCAGGCAGCCAGTCTGGAGTCAGGGCAACATCGCGCCTTCTCACTCTTTCTGGTTTGGCTGGGGCTGGGGCATTGCTGCGGTTAGGCGTCGTGCGCTGATAGGTCTGGCTGGTGCCGGTGGTACCGGTAGGCTGAATGCCATATGTGGCTCGAAACTGCTGGAGCTTTTGGCTGACTGGAATGGGGCGCTGTCCGGTGCGGCTCCATTGCAGCAGGCTTTCAACCGTAATGCCGCAGAGATTAACTTCCGGAATT
Organism: Synechococcales cyanobacterium PMM_0073; assembly: GCA_949127695.1. Lineage (GTDB taxonomy): Bacteria > Cyanobacteriota > Cyanobacteriia > Elainellales > Elainellaceae > Elainella. The sequence continues at coordinate 1,382 of CASBQH010000435.1, read as the reverse complement.
TCATAGAGTCGCTGGAGCAGACCTCGATCTTTCGTTACTAAGACCACCATGCTGCCTGGGGTAGCTTCGGCTAGCCCGTAAGCACAGCGCCCGACTGCCAGCGAGATGCGACTGCGCTGGGTGAGCGCCTGCCCTGAGCCAACCTTTAGCGCGGCGTGATGACCGCTGGCATCGGTAATTCGCCAGCCGCTAGTTGGATAAAACCGAGTAAAGGCTTTGGCAATTCGCTCTAGGTCGGGGTCAGGAGAGCGATCAAACTTCAGCTTCATTTCTTCGTAGACCACCTGAGGCAGATAGCAGCTGCCCGCTCTGGAAAATTCGCGCCACTCGCTGGGAGTGGTTGCCGACAGGGCACTAATATCGAAGACCAGCATCATAGAAGGCAGCGCAACCATGATTTACCTCAGGGGTTTTCAATGAGTTTTCAGGGATTTGAACTCGCTAATTGACTGAGCCAATCCCCAAGCGACCAGCCAGACTTGGCGTTAAGGGTAGCAAAATTGCAGCCATAGTGAACAGCAGCAGCAGCCCAATTGCGGCTCTGCGGTCGTTCGGCTCGGTCAATTCGTTCAGCGCCGGACGTTCTAGGTCACGCTGTAAGAATAAAATCACGATTGCCCAGTAGAGTGACAGCGGGTTGACCAGCGCGGCCAGCCCCAGGATGATCAATGTGGCAATTGTAGTGCGTCCGGCCATCCGGCGACCGTAGATCGCCTGCACAATCCGTCCGCCGTCGAGCTGTCCGGCAGGCATGAGGTTAATGGCGGTGATTACCAGCCCCAGCCAGCCCAGAATCACCAGCGGGTGAACCGCCACAGTTTCAGCCTGGATGCTGTTGCCCAAAAACACCCGCGCTAAGCTGCCCACCAAAATTGAGCTGCGTAAAAACTCAGCGGGCACCTGGAAAAAGCTGCCGCTGTGGGAGAGCAGCAGCCCCGCCACCAGCATTCCCAGCGCCAGCGCCCCCCCGGCAATGGGGCCAGCCGCCGCAATATCAAACAGCACCGTGCGGTTGGGCAGCAAAGATTCAAAGCGCATCAGGCTACCAAACGAGCCAAGCTGGAGGGCAGGCAGGCAGAAAGGCGGACTCAGCCGCACCTGATAGCGCCGAGCCAGCAGCCGATGCCCAAGTTCGTGGATTGCCAGCACAGCCAAAATACCGATGCTCATGGGCAGCACCTCAGCGTAGCGGCTGATGTCGCTGAAAAAGTCAAAGCCCTGCATTAGCCCGCTGGCCTCCAAACAGGTCGCCAGCGTAGCCAGCCCTAAAATTACGGCGAAAATCTGCTGCAATTGGGTCGAGGGCTTGGGATCATTGGCGCTGGGCAGGACGACGACGACTGGCTTTGCTTCAACGCCTTCGACTAAAAACAGCCGATAGC
>CASBQH010000434.1 GCA_949127695.1 Synechococcales cyanobacterium PMM_0073 | reverse complement strand
TGCAGCAGCGGCAGCAGGCGGCAGCGGCCTATCAGGCGCATCAGCAGGCGTTGCAGGCACTGGAAAAACGCCGTCAGTTTGAGCAGCAGCGGCTCCAGCAGCTTGACTTGTTTGAGTACCAGGCCAAGGAACTCTCTGCCGCCCAGCTCACTGAGGCTGACGAGCTTGAGCAGCTTGAGCAAGAGCGGCAGCGGCTCAGCCATAGCGTTGAACTCCAGCAGCAGAGCTACCGAGCTTATCAAGCGCTCTATCAAAACGACAGCGGTGCTTCAGCTTGTGCCGATCTGCTGGGCAAAACTGAGAGCCTGCTGATCGATATGCTGCGCTATGATCCGCAGCTCCAGCCGATTCTGGAAATGGTGACTGAAGCGCTAGCGCAGGTGGAAGAAGCCGGACGGCAAATTAATATCTACGGCGAGAGCCTGGAAACTGACCCAGAGCGGTTGCAAAGCGTCGAGGAGCGGATCATTCACCTGAAGCAGATCTGTCGCAAATATGGCCCGACTCTGGCCGAAGCAATTGCCCACAGCCAGCAGGTGCAGCGCGAGCTCGAAGAGCTGAGCAGCGGCGGTCAGTCGCTGGAGGTGCTGGAAAAAACTTACCAGGAGCGGCAGGACAAGCTGCACCATGCCTGCGCCAAGCTCACCGAACTGCGCCAGAATACGGCTCACAAGCTGGAAGCCCTGCTGATTCAAGAGCTAAAGCCGCTGGCGATGGACAAGGTGCAGTTTAAGGTCGATATTGCTGCCGCACCACCCAGCGTCACCGGAGCCGACCGAATTGCTTTTCTGTTTAGCCCCAATCCGGGCGAGCCGTTGCAGCCCTTGGCCGAAACCGCATCAGGCGGCGAAATGAGCCGATTTTTGCTGGCCTTGAAAGCCTGCTTTTCGCAGATAGACGCCGTGGGGACGATGGTATTTGACGAGGTGGACGTGGGGGTTTCCGGTCGCGTCACGCAGGCGATTGCCGAGAAGCTGCACCAGCTCAGCCACCAGCATCAGGTGCTCTGCGTGACCCACCAGCCGATTGTGGCGGCAATGGCCGACTCGCATTTTCGGGTAGATAAACAGGTGATCGACCCAGCTGCCAAGAAGCGCGGCAAAGCCAAGTCTGATGCCGATCAGCCAGAGGTGCGAACCGTGGTGCGCGTGGTGCTGCTCGATGGTCAGCAGCGGCGGGAGGAGCTAGCGCAGATCGCAGGCGGCAAGTCCGATCAAGAGGCGATTGCTTTTGCCGATTCGCTGCTGGCTCAGGCGGCTCAAGCTCGCAGCAATGCTCAGTCGCGCCATCCAGCCAAGACGCAGGCTAAGACGACTAAGGCGGCAGCCAAGGCTAAGACCAGCGCCAAGGCAAAAACGGTTGCTAAGCCAGCCAGCTAGAGCGATAATCGCCCAGGCAGGTTCAAAACAGACAAAATGGGCGATCGGAATATGGCAATCTAGACTTGATTTGCTCAATCCCAATTGTTTCGGGCAGTGATGAAATTATGACGTTCTGCGAATATCGACCTGGCCTAGAAGGAATTCCCGTCACGCAGTCTAGCATTAGTTTTGTAGATGGGCAGCGCGGCATCCTGGAGTATCGCGGCTACAGCATTGAAGAGCTAGCTCAGTACAGCACGTTTTTAGAGACTTCTTATCTCTTAATTTGGGGTAGCCTGCCTTCCAAAGATGAGCTGGCCGAGTTTGAGCATGAGATTCGCTATCATCGTCGCCTCAAGTACCGCATCCGCGACATGATGAAATGCTTCCCCGAAAGCGGCCACCCGATGGATGCGCTGCAAGCCTGTGCGGCGGCTTTGGGGCTGTTCTATTCTCGGCGGGCGCTGGATAACCCAGTCTATATTCGCGATGCGGTGGTGCGGCTGCTGGCCAAAATCCCAACCATGGTGGCGGCTTTCCAAATGATGCGGAAGGGCAACGACCCGGTGCAGCCCCGCGACGACCTCAACTATGCCGCCAACTTTCTCTATATGCTGAACGAGCGTGAGCCTGATCCGCTGGCCGCTCGGATTTTTGATATCTGCCTGACGCTGCACGCTGAGCATACGATCAACGCCTCTACCTTTTCGGCAATGGTGACAGCTTCCACCCTGACCGATCCCTATGGCGTGGTCGCTTCGGCGGTCGGGACGCTGGCGGGGCCGCTGCATGGCGGAGCCAACGAAGAGGTGATCCTGATGCTGGAGGAGATTGGCTCGATTGAGAATGTCGAGGCATATCTAGATGACTGCATCCAGAAAAAGTCGAAGATTATGGGATTTGGGCATCGGGTCTATAAAGTCAAAGATCCGCGCGCAATTATTTTGCAAAGTCTAGCTGAGCAGCTGTTTGAAAAATTTGGCAAGGATGAATATTACGATATTGCCGTGGCGCTAGAACATGCGGTGGAAGTGCGGCTGGGTACAAAAGGCATCTATCCCAACGTGGATTTCTATTCGGGGCTGGTCTACCGGAAGCTGGGCATCCCGACTGATCTATTTACGCCTGTGTTTGCAATTGCTCGCACCGCTGGCTGGCTGGCACATTGGAAAGAGCAGCTGAACGAAAATCGGATCTTCCGCCCCACTCAAATCTACACCGGCAGTCGCGGCACGCCCTACGAGCCTATCGAAAAGCGAGACTCGGTTGAGGATCAGGAGCTGATGGAGCTGGTGACGGGCTGAGCTGGGGAGTCTTGCATTACTCGCTCATAGCGCGGCTGGCAGGGACTACCCCAGCAGACCTGCTGATTGGGTATGTCCTTGAGTACGGTGCTGCGCGCCCCAATCACGGCATTTGCGCCAATTTGTACGCCTGGAGCCACAAAGCAGTCGGTGGCCAGCCAAGCGCCGTTGCCCATGACAATCGGCGCGGTCTGCAAGCCAAAGGCCGGATCTTGCGGGTCATGGCTGCCTGTGCAGAGGTAGCTTTTCTGCGAAATCACGCAATGTTCGCCCAGCGTGATTTGATCCAGGCTATAAAACACCACGTCATCGCCTACCCAGCTATAGTCGCCAATTTTCACCTTCCAGGGATAGGTGAAGCGAGCGGTAGGGCGAATGCTCACCCCCCGGCCAATTCTGGCTCCAAATCGGCGCAGCAGCCAGACGCGCAGGCCATGCGCTGAATGCGGGGTGAGCGGAAACAGCAGCGCCTGCACCAGCCACCAGAGCAGGATGTACCAGCCGGGACGACCGCGCTCAAACCAGGATTGGTCGTAGCGACGCAGATCAACCAGGGCAGGCGCGTTTGGATTAATCCGAGAGCCAATTGCGGTCATAGCGCTGAGTCAGGCTGAGGTAGAGCGGTCGAGTCAACTGTGGGTTCAATCACAGGCTCAGGATTTGCTTTGTTCAGCTGACCGCCATACTGCAACTCATAGAGCTTCACGCCAATCTGATACTCATACTGACTCAGCAGCCGCGCATAGATATAGCCCGCTCTGCCGTCCAGGAATCCCAGCCGCAACATGTAGGCCAAGAAAAACCGCAGCGTCGGCTTAAAGGGCAGATGCACCCAAATCTGCTTCAAGAACCGCTTGCGCTGCACCGAGTCGCCCAACAGATTTGCGCCAATGGTGCCGCCTGCGCCGCCCTTTCCCTTTCCCATACCGCTCAGCAGGTTGTAATAGACTCTGGCTTCCCAGTTGGAATAGCGGTTGTGGCGCTCTAGCCAGTGATACATATCCCGGAAGTCAATGTGATCCATATCGGCTTTCAGGTAGCCGACTTTGCCCGCCAGCAGCACATGCTCATGCACCTCGTTGTCGCCCGTGTTACGAATTTCTTCGGTGTTGAGGTTTTCGTAGCGGCCTTTGGCATGCCGAAACAGGCGCAGATTCCAGTCGGGATATTTGCCGCCGTAGCGAATCCACTGTCCCAGAAAGAAGACGCGGCGATTGAGGTAGTAGCCTTCGTAGTCAGGGTTCTGGATGGCCTGCTCAATTTCGTCCCAGAGCGCGGGCGGAATCCGCTCATCGCAGTCTACAATTAGCACCCAGTCGTTGCGAAACGGCAGGTTCTCCAAGCCCCAGTTCTTTTTCTTTGGCCAGCGCCCGTTGAACTGAAACTGCACAACTTTAGCGCCATAGCGCTCGGCAATTTCCACTGAGCGGTCGCTGCTCTGGGAGTCAACCACGAAAATTTCGTCAGCCCGCGCTAAGCTCGTCAGGCAGGCGGGCAGATTTGCCTCTTCATTTTTGGCTGGAATCAGCACAGAAACCGGAATTTTAGTAGCCATAGGGATTATTGCGGCAGAAAAAGTAGAAGAACTGCGAACTGGAGGAGAAACCTACGAGAAACCTACGAGAAACCTACCTGGCGGCATTCGGTTTGAACATGCCTTGAGCGGCGGCTGTGAGATAGCCAATTTGGCCGTAGGCATAGGCAAAGTTGTCAAAAGATTCAGCCGGATCGCGGAAATATTTCAGCGAGCGGTAGAGTCCGCGCAGCAGCCGTTCGCCGCCCCGGTTAAAT
>CASBQH010000433.1 GCA_949127695.1 Synechococcales cyanobacterium PMM_0073 | reverse complement strand
CGACAAACAGCGGCAGCGTAATTTCACCCTCATCTAAGATCAAATAATCAGCTCCGGCCTCGGCGGCTTCTTCCGGCAGCGCGGTGGGGTAAGGGCCACCCACGGCAACGCGCTTCCCCCGCTGCTTGGCTTGGCGCACCTGCTCCAGCAGGTCGGCTTTTTGGACAATCATCGCCGAGAGAATGACCAGATCGGCCCAGTCCCATTCGGCCTCGCTGATGGCGCGAATGTTGCGATCCACCAGCTTGAAATTCCAGGTTTGGGGCAGAATTGCGGCGACGGTGACTAGCCCCAAGGGCGGCAGCATTGCCTTGCGGTTGAGCAGCGCTAGCGTTTTCTCAAATGACCAAAAGCTTTTGGGAAACAGGGGATAGATCAGCAGAACGTTCATATATCACCTCTTTAATGGCATTTTGATGATCTTTGATTGCAGTAAATATAAATTTATTTTACAGCTGTTTAATTGTCTCACTCTGACGCCCGTTTTCTACTGATCGTTTGCCAAAGATCGCCCAATCAGCCCGGACGAGATCGAAAAGCTGTTGTTCCTTGAGAGCGGCTTTGCGGTTTGCACAAGCGCCCAGATCCAGACCAGAAGTATCACTACCGACCAACCGCTGGCTCATTGCGCTGGCTCATTGCGGCCAGATCAAGCCAGAGCAGCAGAAAATTAGCTGCGTCATCTCAAACTGTGCGGAATCGTCTGTGGCTGAGCTGTGTCTATGGCTAACAAGCATTTACTTCTCCATAGCCCCCATGAACTACCAACGTTCCCTTTGCATTCGCTCCGGCTTGTTTGCAGTCGCTCTGAGCCTGACCAGTTTACCCATCAGTATCGCCAAATCCGATGCGCCCGTTAGCCAATCTGCCGCAGATTTGGGGGGTTCTAGCACCGCCAGCTGTCATTCAACGACGACCGCTACCCAGCCTGCTTCCAATGCCGGGCTGCTGCCTGTGCCTGAAGCGCCACCCTTGGGTTCCACTAACCCTGACCGGCTCGGCCTTTCGCTGGGCTGCGCTACAGGTCCCAACCCTGCTCCAATCTGGCCTGCGGTAGATATCCGCCTCATTCCTGAAAAATCCTGTCAGCAGCGTAACCGGCTGGCTTTGGTCTGTCTGCCGCTAGAGTAGATCGCCTAGAATGGGAAGGCAGATTCATCAACAAAATTTGATGTCCAAAGCTCAGCTTGCTGCCTCCCCGCTTGTTTCACCGACGCCCAACGCCTTTGCGGCAGGGTTTCATGCCCTTTCCGATCCGCTGCGGCTACAAATTTTAGAGCTACTGCGGCAGCAAGAGCTTTGCGTTTGCGAACTCTGCGAGCAGCTCAACGTACCGCAGTCCAAGCTGTCTTTTCACCTTAAAACCTTAAAAGCCGCTGGGCTAGTGCGGGCTAGGCAGGCAGGGCGCTGGATTTACTACAGCTTAGATCTGCCCCAGCTGGTGGCGTTAGAGCAATACCTTTCAGAATTTCGCCGCTTTAGCCAGCTGCTGCCAGCTCCGGCCTGTCCAGATTGAAATCCAGCAAGATTTGTTGGTGAATAGCTACTAGCGACAGCGTTGAACCATTTCAAAGCTCAGGACTATGCAGATTTAAGGATCAGACCTAAAATCTTGATATCAAGTTTTGTTGATAAGTCCTGTTCAATTGAGTCATGTGAAACGGTTTACCTCTTCCGCAGCCCTCGCCGAAGCCATTGGCATGTTTATTCTGGTATTTGCCGGAACCGGAGCCGTGATGGTCAATCAGATCAGCCAAGGTGCTGTCACCCATCTGGGCATCAGCTTTGTGTTTGGCGCAGTGGTGACTGCCTTGATTTATAGTTTGGGGCATATCAGCGGCGCGCATTTTAATCCAGCTGTAACGCTGGCCTTCTGGAGCAGCGGGTTTTTGCCGCGTCATCAAGTTCTGCCCTATCTGCTGGCTCAGCTGAGTGGCGCAACGTTGGCTTCGGTGCTGCTGCGGCTGTCGCTAGGGCGGGTGGCCAACTTGGGCGCAACGCTGCCGCTGCATGACAACTGGCTGCAAGCGTTTGTATTAGAAACCGTGCTGACGTTTATTTTGATGTTTGTAATCTTTGGCTCTGGTCTCGATCGCCGTGCGCCGATTGGCTTTGCCGGTCTGGCGATTGGCCTGACGGTGGGGCTAGAGGCCGCTTGTATGGGTCCGATTACCGGAGCCAGCATGAACCCGGCGCGTTCGTTTGCACCTGCTCTAGTCGCAATGCTCTGGCAGCACCAGTGGCTCTATTGGGCGGCACCCATTTTGGGAGCGCAGCTGGCGGCATTGGTCTATAGTCGGCTCTCTAACGGCTTTCGCGATGTGCAATGAGTTTTCTCCCGGCTTAAACCAGGTCGATCTGCGCTAGCTCAGACTGAAGCTGCGCTACTGCCCCATATTCGCCGCGAAACTGCTCTAGCAGCCTGCTGTAGACGGGCAATATCTTTTGGTAGACTGCCGCCTGCGCTGGCCGAGGCTGATGCTGATAGGTTGCGCCCATCATGGCCGGATCAATTATCAGCGAATCGAGATGCCCCAGCGCATATAGCCCCAAAATCGCGGCTCCCAGGCAAGCACTTTCATACTGCGCCGGAATCGTAATCGGCTGGTTAAAAATATCTGCCATCATCTGCCGCCAGAAGGCCGAACGTGCAAAGCCGCCCGTCGCCTGAATCTGCCGCGTTTCTCCCGTAAAGTCTTGCAGGGCTTGCAGCACAGTCTGCATGTTTAGCAAAACGCCTTCTAGCACTGCCCGGATCAGATGCGGCTGGCGGTGATTTAGCGTCAGGCCAAAAAACGAGCCGCGCGCCTCAGCATCCCAGAGCGGCGAGCGCTCGCCCAATAGATAAGGGTGAAACAGCAGGCCGTTGGCTCCAGCCGGAACCGTCGCGGCCAGCTGCATCAGTGCCTCATAGGACTGCGGCTGACCTGAATTGCTCAGCAGATCCCGCACCCAGCGCAAGGCAATGCCGCCGTTGTTGACTGCACCGCCGACTACCCAGTGTTTTTCAGTCAGGGCATAGCAAAACAGCCGAGCCTGCGGATCGATCACGGGTTGATCGACCACTGCCCGGACTGCGCCGCTGGTGCCAATGCTCACGGCCACCCAACCGGGCGAAATCGCGCCCAAGCCCAGATTAGACAGCGCGCCGTCACTGGCTCCAATCACGATGCCTGTCTAGGTGTTATTTAGCCTTGAGATAAAAGTTTTGCGGTCGAAACATGGGGGTGTTTGGGAT
>CASBQH010000432.1 GCA_949127695.1 Synechococcales cyanobacterium PMM_0073 | reverse complement strand
GCGCTCGACGGTGCGGCTGAGAAATTCGGTGCCGTTCATCCGGGGCATCCGCTGGTCAGAGATGATTACCGCCATCTCGCCCTGCTGTTCCAGCACCCGCAGCGCCTCAAAGCCACTCTCGGCCTTGAAGACTGCAAAGTCACGCCGAAACGTGCGGTAGAGCAAGTCCAGGTTGTCCGCCTCGTCATCGACTACCATTAATTTGAGCTGATCGGCCTCGGATGCTGTCATGCTGCCTGCTGAGCCAGAGACTTCTTAAATCTTGCCTGAATTTTCCTCAAAATACCCAGAATCAGGCTCGGTTCACCCGCCGAAAGCTGGCTAAAGCGCTCTACAAATTATTGGAGTCTATTTTATAGATTGGTGATGGAGCTGTTTGATCATGTGATAATGCTAGAAATTCTGGGCTGCCAAACTGCGCTTAGGTGAGTTCGGCTCAGTCTGTAATAAAGGTTGACAGAGGTCGATATGATGCATAATTTTCTGCCGATTGCCTATTTTCAAACTCAGTTTCTGCCGTTTGAGGAAGCTAAAGTTTCGGTTGCAACCCATGCGCTACACTACGGCACAGGCGCGTTTGGCGGCCTGCGCGGCATTCCTGACCCGCAGAACCCCAACCAGATTTTACTCTTTCGACTCGATCGCCACTGTCAACGCCTCAGCGATAGCGCTCGGTTTTTGCATTTTGATCTGCCTGCCGCCAAAATTCAGCAGGTCATCACTGATTTTGTGCAGAAAAATCAGCCGACAGTGCCGTTTTATATTCGGCCTTTTGTCTACACTTCTGATCTCGGCATTGCGCCCCGGCTGCATAATATCGAAAAAGATTTTTTGGTATATGGCCTAGAGCTGGGCGACTACCTTTCGCCTGAAGGCGTCAGCTGCCGGATTAGCTCCTGGCATCGCCAAGAAGACCGCAGCCTGCCCCTGCGCGGCAAAATCAGCGGAGCCTATATCACCTCGTCGCTGGCCAAAACCGAAGCCGTCGAGTCGGGCTTTGACGAGGCCATTTTGCTCAACTCGCAGGGCAAAATCTGCGAGGCTTCCGGCATGAATATTTTTATTGTGCGGCGCGGCCAGCTGATTACGCCAGGGCCAGCGCAGGACATTTTAGAAGGGATCACTCGCGACAGCATCTTGACCCTGGCACGGGATCTGGGCATTCCGGTCATTGAGCGCGCCCTCGACAAATCCGAGCTATTAATTGCCGACGAGGTGTTTCTCAGCGGCACAGCAGCCAAAATTACGCCCGTGCGAAAGATCGAAAACTACGAGCTTTCCACCGAGCGACCCATTACCACTCAGCTGAAGGCCAAAATTGCCGCCATTACCGAAAACCGCGATCCGGACTATCAAGACTGGGTTAACGTCATTTCACTCAGCGGCTAATGCCAATTGCCTTAATGCCCAAGCATCTGCCCACCTTCTGCTGAGGCAGCATGGATGAGAGTTTAGTCCAGCAAAAAAGCTTTGAGTTTGCCCTGAGCGTGATCCGGCTGTACAAAAAATTGCAGGCTCGCGAGGAGGTGGTGCTCTCCAGTCAGCTGCTCAGAAGCGGCACAGGCATTGGCGTGAACGTCGAAGAAGCGCTGGCGGGCTGGGAGCAAACCATGCGCCAGAGTCTGCTCATGGCGGCGAAAGAAGCGCGCGAGACGCGCTACTGGCTGAAGCTGCTCCAAGCCTCACGGCTGGTTGATGTCGATGTCTCGGCTGAGCTACGCCAGATTGATGAACTCATTTATCTCTTGAGCAGCTTGACTGGCAGCAGAACTTTCAAGATTGATGCAGGCGATACTTCTCCATTCGGCGAGCTATGAGCTAATAGAGAGAAATTAGCTCAGCCTCAGCTCAATTGATCGCGTCAGGTTAAGCTATGCAGCATTTATCTAAATGTCTGAAATCCCTGACATAAAATAGATTAACAGGATTGGCGATAGCGCCAGAGGTGTCCTATGTTAGTTGTCCTGATGGAAAATCAGCTGCTTGCGCCAGAGCAAGTTTGTCAGAGCTGTCTATTGGCTGATCAGAGCGGTCAACCTCGCTGGCGGCAGGGAAAACTGCGCTGCGGTCGCGCCCTGCGGCAGGCTGAAGCCGAGCAGCCCTTGCAGTACGAATGCCAGATGGGGTTTCGGATTGCCAATATTGAATAGCTCTGCATCACAGCTCCAGCAGTGCCGCCAGTCACGATTGCGCTATCCTATGCTTAATAACCGCTTGGAATAACAGAAGACTGGAGCCTACAACATGACTTGGCGTGGTACCACAACCCCTCTAGAGCGATTTTTTGCCTGCCTGCCCTATTTGCTGCCCGTGCTAGACGGACTGCGGTTTGCCACCCCGTTCTTCAGCCAGTTTCCGGTCTTGAAGCCGCTGCTGATTCCATTTATCCCGCTGCTGCAAATCTACAGTTTTCCATTTGCCAGCCTGATCATCTTTTTCGCCCTGTTTTTGCTGGTTGTCCGCAACGAAAACATCAGCCACTTCATCCGCTTCAACGCGATGCAGGCGATCCTGATAATGATTGTGCTGTTCTTATGCAGCTTGGTGGCTGACTATATTTTGCAACCCGTGCTGCAAGGGGGTCTAATCTTAGAAACCCTCTACAACGTCATATTTTTGGGCATGGTGGCAGCGGTGGTTTACTCGGTAGTGCAGTCGGCGCTGGGACGCTATGCCGAGATCCCAACGCTGTCAGAAGCGGTCTATATGCAGGTGCGGTAGAGTTCGATTCTGCTAGCTCGACTGGCTAGCGGCAACCGGGCTGACTTGTCTGAGCACCACCTGGTTTTCTAAGCAGCCAATCCCCTCAATTTCAATCCGCACCCGATCATCGGCTTGCATTGCCCCAATACCCTCGGGGGTGCCGGTCAAAATCACGTCTCCCGGCAGCAGCGTCATCACCTGGCTAATATAGGCCACTAGAAAGCTGGGTGAAAACACCATCTCGCTGATGCTGGCCGACTGAACGGGCTGGTCGTTCAAAAAAGTTTGCAGCTGCGCCCCAGCGCCAATTTCGCGCACAATCCAGGGGCCCAGCGGACAAAAAGAATCGAAGCCTTTGGCTCGCGTCCACTGCGAGTCTTTTTTTTGCAGATCGCGCGCCGTCACGTCGTTGGCAATACTGTAGCCCCAGATCTTGCTGCGGGCTTGCTCTGGCGTACAGTCTACGCAGCGTTCGCCAATAATTAGCGCCAGCTCGCCCTCATAGTCAACTCGCTGCGACTGCGGCGGATAAAAAATTGGCGCGTCTGG